>DVKZ01000134.1 GCA_018715775.1 Candidatus Fimousia stercorigallinarum
ATGCTCTTGTAAAGCCTGTTCCCCGGTTGATCACATACATTACAATGGCAAAATAAGACAACATATTCAGGAGCATCCTGTTTATCGTATCCTGTAATTCCGGAAACAGATATAACGCGATTACTGCTGCACATACAAGAGAACCGCTGATCGCAGTAATTCTGAGCGTAGAACGCCAGAGAATTTTTCTGTGTCGTTGAATAAACAGATCATTCAGATATTCAAATCCCTTTCGGCTGCTTGTAATGGAAACGTCCTCTGAAATGGTTTTGTCACTGGCCGTTCTTGTTGCCTGTTTCACAACATCCATCTGATTAACAACTTGAGACAACAGCTCCTGATTGATTTCCCGATAATATTGAAAAGAAATGATCTTTCGAATACTGATCAGCCCGGCAGGAATAAAAAGCAACATCACTGCCATAGACACGATGGAAGGCAATGTGATCTTTACTGCCGGAAGCCCATAGCCAAGTGCCAGAAGCATCCCGGCAAACAGCCACAGATTCTTTCTGATCTTATTTTCATTATAGACAAAACCACTTTTTTCATAATTCCACAGAGTATGACCTGCAACCGCTAATTTTAGACCGGCTATTGAAAAAGGAATAACACAGCAAAACCAAAGCGGAACATTGCGCATACTGCCAAAAAAAATCGTAAATGGCAAAAACCCGATGATCACCTTTAAAATAGAATATCCATAGTTGATCAGAGTATAACTGCGTGCATTCATACGCAGCTGGATCATCGCATAATACTTATCTCTTGTTGGATCAAACATACTCGTATTCATATATGCTCCAATCATAGTCAGAAAAAGCAGAATGTGAAGAAATACCCTATCTGCAGGAACATACTGATATAAAATCCCGATTCCGCACACCAATGTGATAAAATATAATAGTTTCCCAAGAAAAACAGATACGATTTCCCATAATATGGAAATCACATTTGCGAATATCTTTAATCCTCTTACCCCGTATAAAGACTCCGGAAGAAGTCTTTTCAAAAAGGGAATCTGTTTCAGGGCATATAAAATCGTATTGACCCGATATGTATTCCTGAGTGAAAAAGAAATACGTAATGTTTTATACATATCATTCCTCCTTTAATGCTGCAATGATCTTTTCTTTAAATTTCTGATTATCCAGATTCGATTTTTCGACCACTTCCAGCTCTCCGTGACTCAGCAGCACGATAACATCGCAAAGATCAAGTGCCAGATCCATAATATGCGTAGAAAAGATCGTAATCCTGCCCTTTTTCAATGACCTGAGCAACTGCTTCATTTCTTCCGCCACCACGACATCAAGGGAAGTCAGCGGCTCATCGAGAAGAAGGATTTTCGGCTGTGCAATGATGTTAATAAGCATCTGCATCTTATTTTTCATACCATGAGAATAATCTTTCATTAATTTATCCCTGTCTTCCTGCTCGATGCTCATATCATCAAAATATTCATCAATACTTTTTGGTTCTTTCACCGATTCCTCATTAATATCAAGGAAAAATTTTAAAAATTCCCGGCCGGTCAGAAATTCCGGCACAGCAGGCGTAGAAAGTACATAACCGATATCTTCTGCCCTGATATCTCTTTTCACCCCCTCCTCTTCCAGATAAAAGCATCCGCCATCTGTTTTTATATCACGATTAATGCAATTAAACAGCGTTGTCTTACCTGCCCCATTCCGTCCCAACAGACCATAGATCTTCCCTTCCTCAAAGGTAAAATCAATATCTCGCAAGACTTCTTTTTTCTCAAAACTCTTTGATAAATGTTCAACCGTAAATCTCATAGGATTTTCCTCCCAATACATGTGCGTTACCATTTTCCATTCATATTATACCATGTATTAACCATAGATTGCTCCTTTGTATTTTTAAAAGTCATTTTATCTGATGGCAAATAATCTATCAAAAAACACGCAAAAAAACGGAACGAGGGTATCGCTCCGTCACCTAATTTGATAATTTTGCGATACCCTCATCCCTGAAATTCAAAAAAGATTATAACAAAATAACCGCTGCCTCACAACTTTCTAACGTAAGTGTTCCTTCGGAGAAAATTTCCCTGCCGCGTTCCTCTTCTTTTCCCATATTTGATAACAGCACTTTTCCGGATAAACTTTTCATCTTCAAAGTAACTGCTTTTGTACCATAATTGGCTGCCACAAGAATATCCTGTCCTCCATTTTCTCTGCAAATCCTATGATAAGCAAAAACGCTGTCTTCTTTCTGGTAATCCGGAACAAACCTGCCATACGTAAATGTTTCTTTATATTCCGGTGCTTTCTTCAGTGCCAACAGTTTCTTATAATAGGAGAGTACAGAATCTTCTCTCTTTTCCTGCTCTTCAACATTAATATCCGTATAATTTGGATTCAGTGCCAGCCAGGGTTTTCCCTGCGTAAATCCTGCACCGACAGCGTCATTCCACTGCATAGGAGTCCTCGCATTGTCCCGGCTGTATTCAAAACAGTATTCCATCGCCTGCTCAACGCTGCATCCTGCGGCAATGGCTTCCTGATATTGATCTTTCGTACTGATATCATCATATTCTGAAATATCCTTTCTGCGGCAATTCGTCATTCCGATTTCCTGCCCCTGATAAATAAATGGGATACCATATAACAAAATAGATGTTGTCGCAAGCATTTTCTTTCCTGCTTCATTTTTTGCATGTTCCGGCAGAAAACGACTCGCACCTCTCGGTTCATCGTGATTTTCAATAATATTAGCAACATGTCCTATTCTCTGCAATTCCAGCTGAGATTCAAAAATTGTATCCCTCCATGCCTGAAAAGACGGCTTTTTATTGTCATACCATCCATTTTCTCCCTGTCCCAGGATATGTGCGCTAAAGTCAAACATCGAAGAAAAATGACCGTCCTCTCCGATAAACTCAGACAATTCATCATCCTTCATGTTAAACACTTCAGCTACTGTAAATGCATCATATTGATCAAATGTATGATGTTTTATATCTTCCAGATACTCACCGACTCCCTGAACATCTTCTACCATTTTTACACAAGAAGCACGGCCATCCAAACCATCTGGCTCATAAGATGGGAAGGAGAGATCCTTCTTTATATTAATAATTGCATCAATTCGAAACCCGGCAAGCCCTTTTTCCATCCACCAGTTGATCATTTGATAGATTTCCTTTCGAAGTTCCGGATTTTCCCAATTCAGATCCGGCTGTTCTTTCGAAAACATGTGGAGGTAATATAAATCCGTTCCCGGTACTGGATCCCAGGCGCTTCCGCCAAAATAAGAGCGATAATTACTTGGTTCTTTTCCATCCCTGCCCTTTACAAAATAAAAATATCCCGCGTATTTTCCATACGGATTCTGCAAAGCTTTCTGAAACCATTCATGCTGATCTGAACAATGATTGATCACAAGATCCATCAAAACATACATTCCACGTTTTTTTGTTTCTGCCAAAAGCACATCAAACTCCTGCATCGTACCAAATTCTTCCGCAATCTTATAATAATCAGATATATCATATCCCTGATCTACAAATGGCGACTGATAAACAGGAGACAGCCAGATAATATCTATTCCAAGATCTTTCAGATAATCAAGTTTCGAAATAATTCCTCTAAGATCCCCGATTCCGTCTCCATTGGCATCCATAAAACTTTTCGGATAAATCTGATATGCAACTTTGTCATGCCACCATTTTTTTTTCATAATCGTATCTCCTTTTCTGACTTTCTTTCCTATCGGATTACTTTCTATTGTGAATTTTGTATGATGCTGTTATTATAAGAATATAGATATAAGAAATCTTGCACAATTATTGTAATTTATAACATAATACTGCTTTCTTATATAATTCCATCATGACAATCAGGAGGTGGCATTTTGCAGCCAAGATATGAACTTATACCAGAACAAAAGGAACCGGTTCGCCACGGTGAATCGATGTTTCCGCTAAAACGCTATATCACTATTTTATCCGATCTCGTTCCGGTTGTAACACCCCATTGGCATGAAGAAGCTGAACTGACGCTAATTACGGAAGGGCACTGCACTTATCATGTTCATTTAGATACCTTTGAAGCAGAAGCCGGAGATCTTCTTTTTATTCCTCCTGCAGAACTTCACTCCTGTAAAACAGATCCATCTGTTACCGGAATACGATTGGTCTCCTCAACTTTTGTGTTTCATACGGACTACTTGGGTGCAGAGCTTACGGATATCTGTTCTGTCAAATATATCCGGCCGATCTTCAACCATTCTATTGTTCTTCCTTATATCATAAAAAAGGGACATCCGGTCTATCAACAGATTCTGGATATCTTTTATGAAATGGAAACGGTATACGAAAAAAGGGAACCCGGTTATGAGATAAAATTAAAGGCACTCCTTTTTTATACTGTGGCACTCCTTTTTCCATTCAAACAAAAGGAAAATAATCGCCCGCAGCTTGAAAATGAACACATTAACAAATTGAAAACCATCCTTGAATACATTGATATCCATTATGCAGAAAAATTGACCATTGGACAACTCGCTCAAATGTGCTTTTTCAGCGAATATCATTTTATGCGGTTCTTCAAAAAATATATTGGTGTTTCCTGTCTGGAATATATAAAAAATCTAAGGCTTGAAAAGGCTGCCGCACAATTAACCCAGGGAGAGTTATCTGTTCTTGATGTCTCCATGTCATGCGGATTTTCCAATCTGTCCTATTTCTATCGGGAATTTCGAAAAAAATACGGTATGACACCAAAAAAATATATTGCAGAAAAGAAAAAAGTGGAAAATAAATAAGCATTCATTGCTTATCATTTTCCACTTTTTCCTTATCTACCCATACGGACTTCTTCAAATTCACGATTCATCTCTTCAGACGGTGCATTTGTCAACAATGAAACGACCACAATACACAGGCAAGAGAAGATAAATGCCGGAAGCAGTTCATATACATCCCATACGCCTCCGATCGGACGCACCAAAAGCTTCCAGATAAATACCATTGCTCCTCCGCTTAACATTCCAGCGATCGCTCCCGCACGGTTGATGCGTTTCCAAAATAATGAGAACAGCATCAGCGGGCCAAATGTTGCTCCAAAACCGGCCCATGCAAAACTTACGATCGTAAAGATAACACTGTTTTCATCCAATGCGATCACAATTGCGATCACTGTGATCAACAACAGTGTCAGCCGTGAAATCCAAAGTACTTCTTTATCAGATGCTTTTTTATGTAACAATCCCTGATAAATATTTTTTGAAAATGCAGATGCTGCAATCAGTAAATAAGAATCTGAAGAACTGATCGTTGCTGCAAGAATTCCTGCCATTACCAGTCCGGCAAGCACCGGTGGAAGTAAGTTTGTTGCCAACAGGATAAAGACATTTTCAGAAGAAACTTCTGTTGTCAGAGCCGTTGGATATAACGATCTGCCGATCACACCGATAAATACGGAAATAAATAGAGAGATAACAACCCATACCGTTGCGATCCGACGGGACATTTTCAACTCTTCTTCTTTTCGGATCGCCATAAAACGAAGCAGGACCTGAGGCACTCCAAAATATCCAAGTCCCCATGCAAGGCAGGAAAGTATACTTAAAATACTGTAAGTTCCGGCTTCACCAAAAACAGGCGCCCCATTTGCCGTCTGCTGTACCCCATTTTCTAACACAGGCGTTGCAATGCCGAAGAAATCCAAAAATCCCGGAATGGATCTCACATTTGTGATAACCGCATCCAGTCCTCCTGCAGCTGCGGTTCCTGTTGTTACGATGACAATCAGCGCTACGATCATAACGATTGCCTGCATAAAATCAGAAGCACTTTCCGCGAGAAATCCTCCGATAATTGTGTAAACAAGCACAAAAACAGCTCCTACAATCATCATTGGAACGTAATCAAAACCGAATAATGTTGAAAATAGCTTTCCGCAGGTTACCAGACAACTGGCTGCATATACTGTAAAGAATATTAAAATAAACAACGCAGCAATCGTCATAATAACCTTTTTTTCTTCATGAAAACGATTCGAAAAGAACTCCGGCAGCGTAATGGCATTTCCTGCCTTTTCACTATAACGGCGAAGTCTTTTTGAAGTGATCAGCCAGTTGATGTAAGTTCCAGCTGCCAGTCCGATCGCCGTCCATGCCGCATCCGCGATCCCGCACCAATACGCAACTCCCGGCAGTCCCATTAAAAGCCATCCGGACATATCAGAAGCTTCCGCGCTCATTGCTGTTACCCATGGACCAAGCGTACGTCCGCCAAGGAAATAATCTTCCGAACTCTGGTTTGCTCTTTTTGCAAAAGCCAGACCGATACCTATAACGATCAACATGTAGACGATCATGGTGATCATAATCTGCATAGTATCATTCATACATTTCATCATCCTTCCTTATTCTATTGTAGGCACCATTTGCGAAAAATGCTGCAATCCAGAATACAGGCTTGCAGCATCTTTGCCAAATGTGTACGACGTTTCATATTATACACGGAAATACCCCTCATGTCTAATAAAATGATCGCATTTTTTCAGATAAAATAAAAAAATAATATTTCTATCATTCCTCTTCGATTGCTTCAATTTCATTTTCATATTTGACAGAACTTCTCTTTTTACTATATAATAATTTTATTACATTTGTAAGATTTTAGGGGGAATGATTATGTCAGATTTACCGCAAATTTCAGAAGCTGAATATGAAGTGATGAAAATCGTATGGAAATATGCACCGATCAACACAAATGAAATTACAGAACGCCTGCTCAAAACAACTTCCTGGAAAGCAAAAACAATCCAGACGCTCATAAAAAGACTTGTGACAAAAGGCGCTTTAACCTATGAAAAACAAGGCCGTATCTTCGTCTATACTCCACTCGTAAAAGAGAATGAATATGTCAACCACGAGAGCAACTCTTTTTTAAAACGTTTTTATGACGGAAATATCGGTATCATGCTCTCGGCCTATTTAGAAAATAACCGGTTGTCCGAAAATGAGATCCAACAGTTACGTTCGATTCTTTCTAAAGATCCCAAATAGGAGATTATATCTATGACCAGCTTTATCATACATTTTTTACTATGCAACTTCCTGATCAGCGGTATGATCGGTGTTCTTTTTCTTGTAAAAAAACAATTTAAAAAGTATTTAACGAGCAGAACACAATACAATCTCTGGTTTTTGCTGCTTGGTGTGATGACGGTTCCGTTTCTTCCGGTTTCATCGAATTTTTCTCTTTTTTCATGGATTCCGGACTTCCAAAATGTAACTTCACCAGACAATCCGGCATCGAATACTATATCCGCATTGAATACGCCGGTTACTGCCGTTAACTGGATGAATGATTTTTCTGTATCTGTCAGCAGCCAAACTCCTTCTGTCATAAGAATGATCCTTTTTGGCATATGGATCATCGGTATGCTGGCAATGATCCTATTAGTATTGAAATCATCCTTTCGTCTGCGCCGGATAAAAAAATCTGCGCTGCCACTGCAGAACCGAAACGTACACAATTTATATCATAAATGCTGCAAAGAACTGAATATCGTAAAAGATATCCCTATATACAGCACAGCATTTTTAACCTCTCCGGTAATGACAGGTTCGATAAAACCCTGTATTTATCTGCCGATCCATTTGATCTCCGATTATAAACCGGAAGCTATGCGCTATATGCTGCTCCATGAATTACAGCACTATCGGCATAAGGATAATATTGCTAATTATCTGATGAATCTGGCCGGAATTGTTTACTGGTTTAATCCGCTCATCTGGCTTGCGTTACGATCCATGAGAAATGATCGCGAAATTGCCTGTGATATCGATGTACTAAATATACTGGATTCGGATCAATATCAGGAATATGGATATACGTTAATTAACTTTGAGGAAAAAATCTCCCTCACTCCATTTCCTTTTTCTTCTGGTCTCGGAGGAACAGTAACCCAAATACAAGCGCGTATCCTTAACATTGCTGCATACCAAACACCTTCTGGGATTAATAAAGTTCGAAGTGTTATTTTATTTTCCATCATTGCTGTCTTTTTTCTCGGAATAACTCCGGTCTTAACTTCATACACAGCAGCAAATGAACGATATGCATGGGATACTTCCGATAAAAGAATCGTCGATCTGGATATCTCCTTACTCTACCTATAAAATATATGATGCACTGTTTGCCCTTGAAGAAAATATCATTACTCCGGAGCATTCTCTTCTTGCCTGGAATCACGAGAATTATTCCTTTGAGGCATGGAATCAAGATCAGACTTTATCGTCAGCCATGCGTTCTTCTGTTAATTGGTATTTTCAAAATCTGGACCATCAGCTTGGAAGAAAAACACTGCAATCCTATTTTCAAAAAATCGGATATGGCGATGAAACTGTCAATGGGGATCTGTCTTCTTATTGGATGGAATCCTCTTTAAAAATATCCCCTTTGGAACAGGTAGAATTATTAATTTCCTTCTATCAAAACGGATTTGATTTTGCTCCGGAAAATATACAAGCGGTAAAAGACAGTCTCCAACTTTCTTCCTCTGCTGCCGGAACACTTTACGGAAAAACCGGAACCGGTCGCATCGATGGACAGGATACCAGCGGATGGTTTATCGGTTTTATCGAAACAACAGAAAATACCTATTTCTTTGCTTCCAATATTCAGGCTGAACGCAATGCTACAGGAAGTATGGCAGCGGAAATATCCTTATCCATTCTTTCTGATAAAAATATCTGGTAACATATATGCAAAAACTCCGTGAGAATAAAGCACATTCTCACGGAGTTTTTTTACTCTAATTTACTTTTCGATATTCATATTCGGGAATTTTTTGAACTCCTTCATCCACTATCTCATTTCCAAGATATTGAAAACTTCCATCATCTTCAAAACGCAGTTTTAATTCATGCCTGAGCAGTACACTATTCGGAATTTCCTGCTGACTCACAGCCTCAACCGTTAAAATGAAACTTCCATCTTGCTTCTCTTTCACATCCACAACTTCCGGTATGGCTGTTTCAAAATATGCGTGACTGAAATTTTTATATCCGAGACTGACCCATCCGTACGTATTCGTTTTTTCATCAAATGCCGCCCATTTCTGAATCTGTTCTGACGTCACAGGCAGATATTCCATGATCACGCCTTCAAAAACATCTGACGGAATACCGCCATCATATTCATCAAAATCAAACCGTTTGCCATATTTCATCTCATAAAAAAATTCAAATACACCATTATAATCAACTTGACCGAT
>DVKZ01000135.1 GCA_018715775.1 Candidatus Fimousia stercorigallinarum
ATTCGCATATCGGATTCTTAATTCTTCATTAAATTCCTGTTCTTTTTCTATCTGTTCAATCTTATATCCTAAAATATCTCTCTCATATTCCAAACGCTGTCTCTCTAGCTGCTTCTGGTCTGCAAGTCCCAAAAGCTTTCGAATCCAATTTTTGATTTTTTCCCACCAGGACTGCCTGGTCTGTAATCCATCTATTCTTCTCTGCAGTATCTCTCTTTGATCCTGAAATTGCCGTAATTCTTCTTTCCGATCATGCTGCCGGCTGATCTGATTTCTGATATCCTCCAATTCTTTTAGAATCGGATCTCTTTTCAATTTGCGCATCTCCTTGCGAAGATAGGAGACTGCCCGATCAACATTCACTTCCCGACTTTTGGTCTGACTCATATTCGTCAGATAATGATTGAGCATCTTACCAAGCGATTGATCTGTCCGGATTTCCCCCTGACTGATACAAAGCGTCTGCAGATACGCCTCCCTCGTCATAGAAAATAATTTCCCTGTCAGTTCAGTACCTGACAGGATTTTTTTCCCGGTTTTTTCATTATAAACCGTAATATCAGAAACATCCGTAAAATTTCTCTGAATCTGATAAACCTGATCCCCTGTCGAAACACTGAGTGTTCCACCGTAAATTCCGCCGTTACACGGCTGATATTTGTGAAATTCATCCTTTTTGGATGCAATCCCCCGCTTTCGTTCTAATCCGAACAGCATACCGGTCAGAAACGTACGCAGCGTTGTCTTTCCCGATTCATTTTCACCATATATAACGTTTATCCCATCCGAAAACGTATATGCTCTTCTATATAATTTTCCAAACCCCATCAAGGTACATGACATTAATTTCATGACTGCTCCTTTTCCGGTTTCTTCTATTTTCTGAATTCATCAGTCGTTGAAAGCAGGGCTTTCATCGCATAGGAAAGTGCCTCCGGATTATCCTTCAGTTTTTCCATAACGATCCCGATCAGATTGTCTTTATTCGTTTCATATATCTCATCATAATCGCCGTATGTAAGATGATCCATATCGATCGATACAATCCGAAACTCATCGTAAAGATCCGCAAAGTCCAGCTGAATGTCCGGATCAATATAACCAAGCAACCGGATCTGGAACAGATTCTCTGCACCCATACGGATCAGTTCCGTTCTTATCGTATCATAGATTTCCCCGGCAGACATTGTATCATAAATGACTATCTCCGCTTCCTGATAACATCTTTGAGCAAACGGAACAAATGTTATAATTTGTTTTTCTTCTGTAATCTCCCCAAGCAGATAACCGTGCTGTCCGGTTTCTGTTGCATCAAGCGGTTCCAGTGATCCCGGATACGCCATCAGATCCTCATAAATAATCTGCGGTTTATGAATATGTCCGAGGGCAATATAGTCAAAGCCAGACCATTTCAGATGTTCATAATCGATTGGTATATGCCCGGCATCGCCTCCATGCGCCAACAGGACATGAACCGCATCAATATCCTGCGGTTTCACATCCCGAAAACGCTCTTCTCTGATCTCTCTCTCCCAGTAACTAAACCCATAAACACAGGTCTTCTCATCCGGAAAAAACAGATACGAAAGTTCTCTGTCTCCAAGCAGATAGACATCAGAGCAGAATTCATACGCACTCTGACCCGTCATATGATCGTGGTTGCCTGCAATCATCACCGTTTTAGCAGTATGCAGCTTTCCAAGCATATAATCCAATTCCCGCAGTTCCTGCGTTGTCGGAGGTTTATGAAAAATATCTCCGCAAAGAAACAGAAAATCTGCTTTTTGTTCATTTGTCTCCTGGATCAATCTCTCAAATGTCGAATAAATTTCCTTTTTTCTTTCTCCGCTCCAGGATTTTCCTTTATCCGGTTCTGCTCCTAAATGAATGTCGGCTGCATGGATAAATTTCATGACGATACCTCTTTCACATAAATGTTATTATACCCTATTTCTGTTTTTCACGCCACTTCTAATCCGTATAACTATAGAATGTATTTCCATTTTCCTTGAAATCTTTTTCCATATCAGAACGATCTGCCTGTATCGACTCACCTCTTACCGGATCAATGTAACGGATCTTCGTACTATTATAGCTCATAACAACGACATATCTTCCGTTGGAGCGTCTTGCAATAAACGGACGTCCTTCGCTGACGTAATACAATACATCTTCCAGCGAACATCCGGAAAGATTGACTGCCTGATCGCCAAAATACTGATCTAAAATCTCTGTCGGGGATCCTTCCTGCTTAGCAATTTCTTCATAGGAAATATCCTTGGAATTCGCTTTCAAAAGCATTTCCATGCATCCCGCAAACGACTGGGATGCCTTATCTACTTTGACAACAGAAACATTGGCTGCCTTTGCATATTGTTTTGCAACCCCTTTTTCCCAAATATAATCCTGCTTGCTGTTCACAACAACACCAGCGTTATCTTTTGCTGCATCAATCGCCTCTTTGACGCTTGTATAAGATCCCTGCAGTTTTCCTTTCGCATATACATAGCAGATCTTATTCCGGCTTGCATTTGTCTCATATTCGATCTTCTGATAATTATCTGCTGCACTTTCTTTTGCATTCACCAGTCTTGGTGCCGAATTCACATATACATACGATGGGAAGACCATGTATAGCTGATTGTAGAGATTCGAGCTGTAACTGTATTCAAATGTGATCTTTCCGTCGCTGTCTTCTTTATAATGAATATAATCATCCGACATACTCTTGTAACGGCTTCCGCTCTTGCGGGCTCTTGTCATGCGGACAGCATTTTCCTGTGTTTCCGCACTCATAATATATACTCCCGATTTTTCATACTGCGTAAGCTGTTCCATATCGCTGTTGACAATGATGATCTGTTTCATCGGTGTTTCCGTAGATCCATCTGAACTTGTTGTAATATCCGAAGAATCTGCCACTCCATAGACAAAATCACTGCCGATAAATCCGATCGTCAAAATCGTTTCCCCTTTTTCTCCGGAAATCTTTTTCTGTTCATCATTTTCCATATTCGTAATCGTAATTCCATCTTCATCGGAAATCGCAAAATAGCCGTCGTCAGAAGAGGCGATATTTTCCGGCTCGAGATTATTCTCGATGCTCGCATACTCATTTTTTTCTGCATCAACCCGATAAATACTTCCATCCAGATAAAAATAGAAGCAGTCGTCCTCATTCAAATATACCAATTTTTCAATATCCTCAGTCATATTCTCATATGGTATTTGTGCCGGAATAAACATCACTTCTTTATTCACCCGTTCACTACAGTCAAAACGATATACACAGATTCCATTTTCTCCTTCATGACTGCCACGGTTCATATAGCCATAGACGACAAAGACCATGTCGCCATTCTCGTCCATTTTTAAAATATTGATCCCATGTTCATTATAATTATTCTGAATATCCCGGTAATCTTCTCCAAGAAAGCTGAACACCCTGATCATCTGGCCTTCTTGATAATCGTACAGCCAGAGCTGATTGTTCTGAACAAATGCTGCCAGTTCACAGTCATTCTGCGTATGGAGATCTTTTTCACTGTTTAGGGTTGTCCCAATCCGGAAGCGGTTCCTTGCGGAATCAACTGCATCATATTGAAAATATTCTTCCTGTGTACGTTCATAATCCAGAAGGTACATCCGCGAAAAGGAATAACGGACTTTATAATATTCTGTCACAAGAAAATATTCCTTGTCCCCATTGCTTCTCTCGTGGGATAAAACCATCTGTTTTTCTACAGAAGATAAGTCTTCTGTAATTTCTGTTACCGTTGCCGGAAATTCTCTCTCTACGATCGGCTTCATCCCTGCATAGCATACAATATCATTATTGGAATGAATGTCGACTTTTGACAGGTCGTTATTCAGATTCGATTCGCTCGGTTCCAGATACTTGCTTACATATTCGTTTCCGGTTGTGCCGCCATCCAATGCTGCATCGTGAAATTCATTAATAAATTCCATACACTCTGAAAAATGCAGCTCAGTTCCGTATTTAATACGGGTATAATAGTGAATATCGACGCCCTTTTCATTTTCAAGCGTCAGATCGATCAGATATACATTTCCCGTCCTGAGCTTTTTTTTCAGCGTGATATCCGCAAGTTCCATCTTATCCTCTGTTTTAAATGAGGCGATTCCCGTTTCCCTCACCGTCTCATTATCCGTTTCATAAACTGTATAGTTAATGGAAGAAAAATCTTCTTTTGCCTGTTTTAAAATAACAGAGAAGTCATAATCTGTTTCTAATGGCACGATAGAATCACGGATCAGATTCTTATCAATCTCACTTGTATATCCATGCATGCTGTTTAATTCATTTTCGCCGGTCATAACTGATAAGACCGGAAAGGTTGCTTCGCTTGTCTCGGATACAGCGCTGCTGTTTCTGCCAATAAACATATAGTTAAAAATAACGACAAAAATGATAAATACAACACCAAATACCGCTGCCGGAATGATTTTATCCAATTTCACGTTCTGCCTCCCCCTTCCATAACAATCGTTCCAATGTCGGCTCCACGCCCAGAAGTCTGACACACTGTCGATAACCGCTTGTCTGCGATTTTGCCTTTTGGCCGTCTTTTACCGCACGGATCAGAAGGTTCTTCGGCGTATGCTCCATATCGATAAACTCCAGGATCTGCGTCTTATATCCTTCCATCTCCAGAAGCTTCCCGCGCAGACCGTCGGTCGCCAATGCCGCCATTCTTTCTTTCAAAATTCCATAGTCCATAATCGGAGACATCTCCGCATTATGCATCTGCATATTAAGTTCATGCTGACAGCACGGAACAGACAGAATGACCGATGCATTCCATCTGATTGCTTTATAAAGAGCATAATCCGTAGCCGTATCGCAGGCATGCAGGGTTACTACCATGTCTACCTGATCCACACCTTCAAAATTTTCAATATTTCCGACATAAAAATCCAGCTTATCAAATCCGTATTTTGTCCTCAGTTCGTTGCAGTGCCGGATCACATCCTCTTTTAGGTCCAGACCGATGATACGAACATCATATCCCTTTAATTCTTTCAAATAATAATACATGGCAAATGTCAGATACGATTTGCCACAGCCAAAATCAATAATACTGACTTCCCTGTCCTTTGGGAGATTTGGAAGAATATCCTCGATAAATTCCAGAAAACGATTGATCTGACGGAACTTATCGTATTTTGTGCGAACGATTTTTCCATCCCGGGTCATAACTCCCAGATCAATCAAAAAACTGACTTTCTTTCCTTCTTCTAATATATATTGTTTTTTTCGGTTATGCGAAAGCGTCTTCTGCTTTCCGCCAATATTTTTTATTTTAACAGTCACTTTTCCCTTTTTGCTGATCAAGCCATGAATCGTTTTGGTCTTGGTCAGCATCTGGATCTGTTTATATTGCTGCACATAATCTTTCATGACTGTTATTAGCTCTTTTTTTTTCAAATTTTTATGAAATGCCTGTTTTTTTGTAAACGATTCCACCTGATAATACAGCTGTTCTTTTATCAAAACAGGCCGTATTTTCATCTTCATGATTTCTCCGGCCTGTCTTGGATTGCTGATTATGATGGATACTAAATCTATATTTAAATTTTCTTCTATCAATGCAAGAAATTTTTCCATTACGTCACCTTTATATTCGAAAGTAATTATTATATAACAATTATTGTAATGGGTTTTTCTCTAATGTTCAATTGATTTTTGCCAAAGTATGGATTTCTTAAGAATTTATTCAGAAAAAATATCTTCTTTTTCGATGATAGCGACTCCTTCTGTGATGCATTTCATCACAGAGTATGATCTGGACCATGCACTTTAAATATGGGGATTCTTCATCGTGGTACTTTACTTTTTCATAAATACGATCAACCAGTTTCATAACCGATAATTTATCCGGATACTGGTCAAACATCATGCTTCCCGCGTATTCCATTTTGTCACATTCATCTTCTACAAACTCTGTGATTTCCCTTCCGATCGCCGGATACATTCTTCTCATGTATAAAATATCATCCTCATATCGATTTTCATCTGCCATAAAATTCTCCGGCAGCCAGATGGACAATTCGTCATCTTTTTGATACAAACCCTTTTGTAGTTCTTCAAATGTCGGCAAACCCTTCATAGCTTCGTTCCTTTCCTTTTCTGTTCTGAGAATTTCTCTCTAATTTACTATATGAAAAGGTCAGCGAGAGGTTCATAACGCATTTAATAACTTTCGTTATAGAATGGAAACGCAAGATACAACTGTGTATTTTCTCCGGAATCATTATAATTTAAAATGATCTGGATATTGATCCGCTCCCCATTTCTTTCATAATAATCTGATAACAGTGGACTATATGCATAAATCGTATCGCTGTATTCATCTTTATATTGTAAAACAACTTCCGCTTCTAAGATGGAGAGCAGCTTCTCTTCCATCGCATTTTTTTCTGCTCTGCTTAACAATTTTTGAAAATCTCCATGCACGTATAAGCTGCTTTCCGTTCGAATCCCGTTTTCTTCCAATACCCGTTCGAGCTGTTCTTTTAGAATCAGAATCTCTTTCGCATCTTCAATGGCAACTTCCGTCGTCAGATAATTGCTGTTTGAGGAAGATGCAATACTCAGCCAGACGCCTTCTTCTCCGTTTTCTTTTTTTAAAGTCATTGTGGATATTCCATCTTCGACTTTCATATCGATCTCATATCCCATTGTCAGCCCGGTCTGCTGAGCAAGGCTGACAAGAAGATTTCTCTTTGTCTCTACATCGAGCTCTTCCTCTCCCAAAGATCCCGATACAATCACCTTTCCTTCTAACGGAATGCTGTCGCTTGCCTCAAACGCTTCCAGGATCTTTTGATCGTTTTTCGCCGTAATATTAACAATTCCCTGAATCAACACCATTCCCCATACGAGGCCCAAAAACCATATCCGGTATTTTTTCACAGTTATCACACTCCTTTTTGAGAGTATGCACAATGCAGGAACATTCTAAACTTCGGAACGGGATGTTTCCTCAAAAATGCAAAAGCAGCAGAAAGAAACCCATTTCAAAAATCTCTTTCTGCTGCTTTCCAAACGTTCTGGTTCGAACTAACTATCAAATTTCGTAAGAGCTGCCCGGTAAAGGCCGCTCCACCCGGGTCCTCTCATGGCACACGGAAGTGACTGCTTAGTGCTGCTTCGTTCCCGACCTGACACGGTTCACAGGTTCCATTGCATAAGGCCAGGGCTTCAACGCCGCCAATACCGGGCAACTCTCACCCATACGAATGTATCATACATTTACGTATGATATCAAAAAAAAGTATTGTTGTCAAATAGTTTTCTTTTCCAATTTTTTCTTTTCTCTCAATTCCCGAAAAAAATCTGACATCATCTTCGAGCATGTTTCCTCTAAAACACCGGTTGTCATCTCCACTTGATGATTAAATTGTTTCATCTGCAGAAGATTGATGATCGATCCCGCACATCCGGCTTTTGGATTCATACTTCCGATCACTACACGGTCAATCCGCGCCTGAACGATCGCTCCTGCACACATCTGGCATGGTTCCAGCGTTACATACATCGTACATCCTTCCAGCCTCCAGTCACCGAGTTTTTTTGCTGCCTTTCCGATCGCGAGCAATTCCGCATGTGCCAGTGTTGTTTTATTTTTATTCCTCTTATTATATCCTCTGGCAATGATCTTATCCCCATAGACGATCACACACCCGATCGGAACATCCCCGATCGCATACGCTTTTTTCGCCTGCTTCACCGCCTCTTTCATATATTTTTCATCTGTTTGCATATCTGTTTTCCTTTCTATGATCTTACCTCGATCATTCATATTTTTCTTCTATCCATCATATTATAGTGAAAAAGGAGAATTTCGACATGTCCGACTATCAGCGCATTACATCTTATCTATACGAATATCATAACGGGATCCGCGGAGAAAATATCGGGTTTATCCGCGTAGAAACCAGAGACCATCAGATCAAAGTCTCTTTTACCTTAAATACATCCCGTCTGCTTTCCCCGATCCGGCTGTATTTTTATTATTATGAACAGGGAAAAATGTACGGCATCCCGTGGGATGAGATCAACCAAACGACGCTCCGGTTTGAATACAAAGAATCCTTCCATATCGATTCGATCTTTCACGGTCCAAAATCACTAAATGATATGGACGGAATTTTGTTTTATTATAATGACCAGCAATTTTACGGTTCCCAATGGAATGAAACACCGATCAATATCCATGCCTTTCACACTGCCGATCGGGAGGAACCTCCGCAGGAACCACAGCTGGAAGAATATATGGAAGCATTATCCCTTCACGAACAGCCGGAAGACAATAAGCAGGAAACCGTCAGCCGTGAACCAAAGACTTATCCGCAACTGGACCCTTATCCAACTCCGGATTATTCTTCCTGCATGAAAATCCGGTTAGATGATATCGCTGATTTTCCATTTATTCCCCAGGAGCTTGGCGGCAACGGCTTTCTCAAAATGCAGTTTCAAAATTACGGACATTTATTCCTCGGTGAAAAAAAACTGACAAACTGCCATTACATAGGCGTTCCGGGTATTTTCACCAATCAGAGGAACTTTGTCGCGCATTTATTTGGTTTTCCGGAATTTGTTCCTGTTCCGTTTCAGGAACAAAAGACCGGAAACTTCGGTTACTGGGTTATGACAATAGATCACTAAGCCTTGCAAACTGCTCCAAAGTAAGTTTTTCTCCTCTCACAGCAGCCGGAAGCCCCATTTTTTCCAGCGCTTCCGCTGTCTGTGCTTTTGTGATATTCAGTTCCGGACTGTTGCTGAGGCTGTTTTGCAGTGTTTTTCTACGCTGATTAAACGAAGCACGGATCAGCCGGAACATCAGCCGCTCGTCTTTTACCTGAACCGGCGGTTCCTGATATTTTGTCAGACGGATCACAGCTGATCCCACTTTTGGACGAGGAATAAAACAGTTCGGCGGTACATTTGCTGCCAGATACGGTTTGGCATAATATTGAACCGCCAGGGATAAGGCGCCATAATCTTTCGTTCCCGGTCCCACCTGCATGCGTTCTGCGACTTCTTTTTGCACCATAACAGTAATATTATCGATTGGCACATGACTCTCAAACAGACCCATGATGATCGGCGTTGTAATATAATATGGGAGGTTTGCAACGACTTTGATCGGCTTTCCCTTATTTTTTTGTCTTGCAAGCTCTGCCATATCCACTTTTAGGATATCCTCATTCAGGACAGTAACATTGTCATAATCCTGCAGCGTCTCTTCCAGGATCGGGATCAGATGAGAATCGATCTCAACAGCAGTCACTTCCCGCGCGGATTCCGCCAGATATTGGGTCAGCGTTCCGATTCCCGGGCCAATTTCCAGAACAAAATCATCCGGACCGATTTCGGCCGCATCAATGATCTTATCCAATACATGCGCATCAATCAAAAAATTCTGTCCGTATTTTTTCTGAAATACAAAGTCATATTTTTTTATGATCTCAATAGTTTTTTGAGGATTGCTTAATTTTTCATTCATAATCTAATCTTCCATTCTGTAAAGTGTTAATGCATTTCGATACGTCGTCTGCTCTACTTCTTCATAAGAAATTCCCTTAATCTGTGCGATCTGCTCTACAACATAACGAAGATTCAACGAGGAATTTCGCTTGCCGCGGTTTGGAACCGGAGCAAGATACGGACAGTCTGTCTCGATCACGATCCGGTCGAGCGGAACATATTCTGTCGTCTCTTTTAACTTTTTCGCGTTTTTAAATGTAACCACTCCACCGATACCAATATAAAATCCCATGTCCAGAAACAATTTTGCCATTTCTTTCGAATAAGAATAACAATGCAGCACTCCGCCGATTTCTTCCGCTTTTGAAGCTCTCATCATCTCCAGTGTATCCTGAGCCGCTTCTCTGCTGTGTACGACGATCGGAAGCTTTTCTTCCCGCGCCAACTGCATTTGTGCTTCAAACCACCATTTCTGAACCTCTTTTTCGACATCTTTCCAATAATAATCCAGACCAATTTCTCCAATTGCTGCAATTTTATCTCTTCGCGATTCCTTTCGGATCTCTTCGATAAAACTATGATCCAATCCGCCGCAGTCACTCGGATGGATTCCTACAGCCCCGTAAATAAACGGATATTGTCTCGTTAATTCCACTGTTTTTGCAATGCTTTCTTTGTCAGATGAAATATTTACGATTCTTCCAATCCCATTTTCTTTCATCGAACGCAGAAGGATCTCTCTGTCCTCCTGAAACTGATCGTCATCATAATGTGCATGTGTATCAAATATCATCTCATTCTCCTTCTAATCCCACCAGAAAAACCAGATCAGTGATTTCATCATCGTATCTGCCCATTGTCCGATACAGGCATCGCTGCAGCACTGTTCGATCAGATCCGGACAAAACGCATAGTGCTCAATTCCGATCGCGACTGCCTCTTCTGCCGTCTTTGGTTTTTCCGGAACCATTCCTTCTATCATATCTCCGCTGATCACAACCGGATAAAACCGATACTGTTCATACCAGTATTTCATAATTGCAATCATGTATTCTGTCGGCGGACATTCACGCCAGCCTCCCATTGGGATCCATGCAAATACTTCCCACGGATGAGTTGTCGGCACTTTAACAAGCAGAACTTCTAATGTCTCTTCCCAGTCATCAGGTACAAAGCCGGCAAATCCTTCGATTTCCTGCCCTCTTTCGACCGTATCAATCACATCGTCCAGCGATTCTCCCTGGCGCTTCAGGCATTCTTTGATCTCATTTAAGTAACCGTCTAAAATATCTTTTCCGTTATGCTTTTTATATTCTTCCAGATACCATTCCGGATGCTGTGCCTTCTGCAGCCGGCGAAACAGCTCCTCATCCGGAACAAGAATCACCGGAATAAATCCTTCCTGTTCCCCGGCTGCCTTTTCCTTCTCATAAAGATCCATGACTTTTTGTCCGCTGTTTTGCGACGGAATCACTTTGTATTCACATGCCAGAAGGCTGCCGATATTTTTTATGATATCATCCATCGTTCTTTCTCCTATACAAATTTGGTAATCTCTGAAGGATGCGAAATGATCGCATCCGGATGAAACATTTCCAGTTCCTGTCTTTCCCGAAATCCCCATAAAACACCAATCGTATACATACCTGCCGCGATTCCGGTCTTCATATCCGTATTGGTATCTCCGATATATATACATTCTTCCGGTGCTACGCCAAACATTTTTGCAATCTTTAATGCGCCGCTCGGATCCGGCTTTTTCGGAACTCCGTCAATCTGACCAACAACATAATTAAAATAATCTTTTCCAAAAATTCCCTCTACATTATCGATTGCCTGCTGATTCGGTTTATTCGAAAAAACCGCCAGTTTCATTCCCATTCCTTTTAATTCTTCCAATACTTCCGGAATTCCTTCATACGGATGAACCTGATACAGACTGTTTTTACTAAAAAAGTCAATATAATTTTTACACGTTTCCTCAAGATGAACGAGACCGGTATCTCCAAGATACGTCAGCGCTCTCTTCATCTGATTTCGGTATCCGTCTCCAACCATCCACTTGAATTCTTCCGTCGGAATCTCTCCCATACCATATCCTTTCACAACGTGATTTGTGCAATACGATAACGCCGTCAACGTATTTAACAGCGTTCCATCTAAATCAAAAATACAGCATCGATGCATGTCATTCTTTCCTCCAAGGTATTTTATATACTTTATTGTCACTTAAGTGCTCCTAATTATAACATAAAAATTGTAACATAAATTATGAAATATTTTAGAATTGATTCACAGAAAAGTAACTAATTTTTTTTTTTCGTATGATATACTATATTATACAAAAAGAAAGTAAAGGAATAAATATGAGTTTAAATACATTGTTAACGCAATTGAGAGAGTTTCTTATCATTGCATTTCCTTATGCTTTGATCTTGTGCATTCTCTTTTTTGTTTTATATAGATTTGTTTTTAAGAAAAAAGTTAATATTTGGAAGTTTTTTTCTTCTATTTTGTTCATATTGAATTTTATATTGATCATTTATCTCACGTTTCTATCCAGAAGTGAGACGTATGGAGAGATTGACCTGCATTTATTTCGGTCCTATCGTGAGGCATGGAACACGTTTTCCACAAGGAACTGGCAGCTTGTGATCTTTAACATTGCACTGTTCTCCCCCTTGGGAATGTTTCTCCCTGCCTTATGGAATAAATTCCGGAAAGCCTGGCGTACCATAGGAGCAGGATTTTTATTTTCCCTGTTTATCGAACTGGGACAGAGGATTACCCAAAGAGGATTGTGTGAATTAGACGATCTATTCAATAACACCCTGGGGGTTTTGCTTGGATATTGCATTTTTTATATTATCTATACCCTGCTTCATAAAGGCAAATATAAGATACGAAGACTGGCCGCTGCGGCTTTACCAATCGTACTGACCGTTGCGGTATTTTGCGGTATTTTTTATCGATATAATGCGCAGACATATGGAAATCTTCCCATTGACTACACCTACCGCGTCGATTTATCCGACAGCAAGATCACGCTTTCCAATTCTCTGGAACTGAGCGATGAGAGTACAGAAGCGCCTATCTTCGTTCCCAATACTTGTTCTGAACAGGAAGCAGAGCTTTTTGCCGCAAATCTGTTAGATCATATGGGAATTTCCGGTGATACCCACTACTCCCATTATGATGATTTTATCATCTGCTACCGTGGACACCATAATATCACCGTTTATCTGGATGACCACAGTTATGAATATCATTATATCAATGACGAAGATGCCAACTGGGGTGACATGGGTGCTCAGGCTGTAAAAGATCGTCTCTCTTTGTATGGGATTGAGATTCCGAATAATGCTGTCTATTCTCATCCTTCGGAAGGATGTTATCAATGGACTGTCGAACGTTCCGTTTCTTCGGTGGGAGAGGTTTCCGGAACATTGACCTGCTATACGACCACGGATGGGGAAATTTATACGATCAACAATCAGTTTATCAGCCAGTCTGTCTATAAAAATGAACCCGTCATCAGTGAAAAAGAAGCTTATCAGCGTCTGGTCGATGGATATTTTCAGATTGAACATAATTACAAGATTTATGATCTTATCATCAATGAGGTAACGTTAACGTATTCACCGGATACGAAAGGATTTTATCAACCGGTTTACCTGTTTAAATGTGAGATCAACGGGGAAAACCGTGATCTGGTGATCGCAGCATTAGAATAAGCTTGACTTTAAAAATACGTTTCATTATAATAATACGTGCTCGGAGGGTATATCATTCATATTGAGAAATGATAGGCTGGATAAGACACAGATTGAGATATCTGTTTCTTATCCGGCTTTTTTGTTAACAAATATAGCATTTAAGAAAAGGAGAGTTGTTCATGGATTTTTTAACAGGAAATCTGCGGTCCCGTTTGTTTCATTTTATTTTTCTTTTGTCGAATCTCTAACGATCAGCGAATAATCCAATTTCATCTCTTTGATATCTTGTTCTTTTCCGCTGATCATATCCAATATCATCCTTGCCGCGAGTATTCCGTTTTTCTCATATGCAAAATGTACCGTCGTAAGTCCCGGTGTCGTCACTTGGGACATATCGCTGTCACCATGTCCGGCTACCATTACTTCTTCCGGTACACGAATTCCATGCTCCGCCAGGTATTTCATAGCCCCCACTGCTATATAGTCCGTTGCACAGACGATTCCGTTCGTATCCGGGTACATCTCCATCAATTCTTTCGTTTTTTCATAACCGGATTCAATGGTAAATGCAGCAATCTCATATCTCTGATCCACTTCATCCAAACCAGCCTCTTTTGCCGCTGAAAGAAAACCGGTGTGACGTTCCAGACCTGCGGCTTCGTCCAATTCAGAAACACCGATATAAGCAAGCTTCGTCCTGCCCTGCTCGATCATCAATTTTGTCAGATCATACGCCGCATGATAATCATCATTATAAATACAATGATATCCCGGCAGTTTCTGTCCGACGATCACGATCGGGATTCGCAGATTCTTTAATATCTTTTTGTGCTTTCCAGTAAAAACTGTTGCCGCAAAAATGATACCGTCGACCTGTTTGTCAGAAAAAAACTCCAGATACTCAATTTCCTTTTTCAGATTATTCTGCGTATTTGCAAGCAGCAATCGATAATCATTCTGATCCAGTATATTCAAAATTCCGGAAACAACACTGCCCATTGCCGGGGAATTAATACGCGGCAAAATGACACCGATCATCTTCGTTTTCTTCGTCCTAAGCGTCTGTGCTTGCGCGGAAGGACGATAGCCAGTCTCATCAACCACCTTTTTAATCGCCTGCCGCTTTTCCTCTGAAATATAACCATTATTAAAATAACGGGATACCGCTGCACTTGATACTCCCGCCATCTTCGCAATCTCTGCAATATTCATGTTTTTTACCTCATTCACACTACATGTATAAAAGAAAGCGGAGTCATCCGCTTCCAAAACACCCAAAACTCTATTTAATACTATAACATGAATACGTAGATTTTTCCAGAAATCCAATGAAATCTTGTGCCTTTGCCTATATGAAATGAGCCGGACAAAATTGTCCGGCCCATTTCTATATTATCATTACTCCACATTGATGATTTTATCCATTTTAGATACTTTTCCGGTTTTTTCTACCTCAAATTTACCATAATCTTCACTGTTTGCAACTAATACAACAACTGTAGAACTATAGCCGGCTTTTTTAATCTTATCGATAGAGAAATTCATCATCTTCGCACCCGCTTTTACTTCCTGTCCTTCAGATACAAAGACTTCAAATCCATCTCCATTCATTTTTACGGTATCTACACCGACATGAATCAGCATCTGCATATCATTCGGTCCTTCTAATGCGATCGCATGTTTGCTGTCTACGACAGAAACAACCTTGCCGTCAAACGGAGCATATACTTCTCCGATTTCAGGCTCTATACCAACACCTTCCCCAAGTAAGCCGGATGCAAATGTAGGATCCGGAATTTCTTCTCTGGCGATCACATTTCCTGTAACCGGTGCATAGATGGATTTTCCATCTGTTTCAAATGCAGGTTCTGCTGCAGGCGCTGCCGATTCTTCTTCCGAAACTTCTTCTTTCCATACGATCGATGTCAGGATAAAGGCAATCGCTCCGGCAATGGCAAGCATGATCGTATACTGCAGTGTACAGTGTGTTGTGATCAGGAATCCAGGGATTCCAGTTACACCATATGCAGAACCGTAAACTCCGATCACAGAACCGATCGCAGCACCGAATGCGCCGCCGACCATACCACACACGAGAGGGGTGACAAATCGCAGGTTAATACCGAAAATAGCCGGTTCTGTGATACCAAGTGCTGCCGACATACCAGCCGGTAATGCTAATGACTTTGTTTTTGCATTTTTAGATTTTACAAATACAGCCACACAAGACATGCACATTGCGAAGTTTGCGGAACATGAAACAGGAAGCCATAAGTTCATTCCGTTTTCTGCGATCATTCCCGCTTCCAGCACATTGAACATATGATGGATACCGCAGACAACGAACAGCGGATATAAACCTCCACAGAAGAAAGCTCCGATTCCGAGCGGTAAAGCAAGCAATGCTTTTACTACCGTTAAAATATTATTTTCAACTACGATAAAGGCTGGGCCAATAATCGTCATTGTTAAAAATGCGGTTACAAATACGGTTACCAGAGGCGTTACGAATAAGTCGAGCATCTCCGGTACTACTTTATGTAATCTCTTTTCCAACTGACACATAAACCAGATTGCAATAATGATCGGAATGATATGTCCCTGGTAATTTACCTGACGAATATGGAAGATCAGGATGTCCCAATATTCAATCTGGCTTGGATCAGAAGCAGCCGTCCATGCGGATAGCAGATCCATATGCATCAACAACATACCGATCGTGCCGGCCAAAAAGATATTTCCTCCAAATACTCTTGCCGCACTGATCGCTACTAATACCGGCAGGTAAACAATCGCCGTATTAGAAACGAGATTCATCCAGCTGTAAATGTCACTTCCGGCAAACGTCGGGAAGAATTGTCCAAGCGCTTCGACAAGACCCATCATCAAGCCGGCTGCTACGATCGCCGGAAGGATTGGTACGAATACGTCTCCCAATGCTTTTACCATTCTCTTAGGCAGTGGCTGCTGTGCTGCCGCTGCAGCTTTAACATCATCTTTTGTCGCTGCCGTCATGCCACTGATCTTTAAAAACTCATCATATACTTTGTTTACTGTACCGGTACCGATGATCAGCTGCAATTGTCCGTTGTTACTGAAAACACCTTTTACCCCTTCGATGTTTTCCAGCTTCTTCATATCGATCTTGCTGTTGTCAACCGTTACCAGACGCAGTCTTGTCGCACAATGTGCTGCACTGACTAAATTGTCTCTTCCGCCGAGAGTTTGATAAATCTCTTCGGCACATTTTCCATAATCTAATGCCATTTCTCTCTCCCTTTCCTTTTATGTTTTATGAAATCGATTACGTTTGATAGTTAAAGTATATTCTTTTGAATTTACTTTGTAAATTGACAAAATTCATAATTTTATTTGCATCTTTTTGTTAATTATGCTGAAATCGTTTTCATATTCGTTTTCATAAAACCATCGACTCTTCTAATCATCAAAAAGGAACTTGTCTGTAGACGGGGATATCGGTTAATACTGATTTTTAGCCCCTGACATACAAGGAAGAGGCAATCCCAAAGAATTCGGACTCTTTTAAGAACTGAATTCTCCCGTGGATTGTCTCTTCCCTTTTGTATCCCTTATTTTAGGGCGTAAAAA
This sequence comes from Candidatus Fimousia stercorigallinarum, assembly GCA_018715775.1. GTDB lineage: Bacteria > Bacillota > Clostridia > Lachnospirales > Lachnospiraceae > Fimousia > Fimousia stercorigallinarum. The sequence goes on from DVKZ01000135.1 coordinate 16,840, forward strand.
ACCCCTTGTCTGGATTTTTGGAAGCGCTCCATCAGCTAAGCTGCTTTCTGCCCCTTTTTTCCTTCAAATTTTTTGATTTCATGATGTAAAAATCGATGGTATTTCATGATATGCCTGCCAATCGCATACAGCATGAATTCTTTATATACTTTCTCCTCTAACCGATAGTTAAAACGCCGGAAGTTTTCATTCTCCTTGATATCACCATCTACGGGAGAAAAGAACCTTTTTACTTTTTCTACAGTAGACATGGGAGTCTGTCTGCGGGAGAAAAGAGCCTTTTTACTTTTTCTACAGTAGACATGGGAGTCT
>DVKZ01000136.1 GCA_018715775.1 Candidatus Fimousia stercorigallinarum
GTTTTCCGAGCCTACGTACAGAAACCTGGTTAGGGATGTCCATGCTGACACTTTTTAACGCATGGTTTTCACCATAATAAAGATTTAAATCTTTTACTGAAATTTTTGTTTTCTGTTCCATATTCAAAATCCTGTCTTCCTCTATTTCTTTTCTCGGGTTACATCAAATTTGCTTGTAAGAAGTTTCGTTGCTGCATTGATCAGCAATACGATAACTAACAATACTACTGCAATTCCGAAAGCAATATCAAAATCACCTTTCTGTGCACTTAAGTAAAGCTGGATTGTCAGCGTTCCTCCGGAACTGAATATCTTTGAAAAGATATCGGAAATTCCGCTTGGAAGGGTATATGCACTTCCTGCCGTGAACAGCAGTGCTGCTGATTCCCCAACAATCTTACCAATTGCTAAAATAACACCTGTAATGATTCCCGGCATTGCTGAAGGAAGCAGAATGGTTCGAATCGTGTACCATTTTCCGGCTCCAAGGCCAACCGCTCCGGTACGATAAGAATCCGGCACAGTTTTTAATGCTTCCTGTGTATTTCTTGTAATTAACGGCAGCACCATTAATGTTAATGTAAAGGAACCAGTTAACAGAGAATATCCCAATCCAAGTGTCTGTGAGAAGAACATCATACCAAAAAGACCAAAGATGATCGATGGGATTCCTGCTAATGTCTCCGTTGCAAATTCAATCAGCGAAACCAGTCTGCCCGGTTTTGCATATTCATTTAAGTAAACGGCTGCTCCGATTCCAATTGGGGTTGCAACCAGCATTGTAATAATAATGATATAAAGTGTATTGACAATATTTCCTGCAATTCCGACTGTTCCACGTAAAACAGACGTTACATTCGTAAGGAAGCTCAGATTGATCTGTCCGATACCTCTTACAAGTACGTATGCGATAATTCCGACCAACAATAACACAGAGGATGCTGCACATATATAAATCAATGCATACAGAAGGGAATCAGAAATTCTTGTCTTTTTTGTACAAATACTATCTTTCATTCTCTTCTCCTCTCTTGCTGAGCTTCATCAGTAATATATTGATCAACATAATAAATACGAATAATACCAAACCGATCGTAAATAATACCTGTCTGTGAACACCTGATGCATAACTCATTTCACTGACAAGCTGAGTCGTTAAGAAACGTACCGAATTAAACGGAAGTGGGAAGTTAACAGAACCACCGGCAACCATGTTGATCGCCATCGCCTCTCCCAACGCTCTACCGATTCCTAATACAATTCCTGTCATAATTCCCGATTTTGCAGCTGGAATTGTTACTTTAAAAATTGTCTGTATTTTTGTTGCTCCTAACGCATAGGAAGCGCTTCGATAATGCATCGGAACCGCTCTTAATGCCGATACACTCATATTAATAACCGTAGGAAGAATCATGATCGCCAACACGATGATCGCTGACAAAAGGTTCGCTCCACCAGTAAACTGATGACTTGGATCGTTTTTATAAATCATCTGTTCCAGATGATAGATCGCAGGATTCAAGACCATCATTCCAAGAAGTCCATAAATAACCGACGGGATTGCAGCCAGCAGTTCTACTGCCGGCTGAATAACCATTGTTAAATGTTTTTCTGAAATTTCTGTTAAGAAAACAGCTGTTAATAACGCTACCGGAACACCGAGTAAGATCGCGAATGCAGTACCAATAATGGATGTTAAGATAACATATAAAATTCCATATGATGGTGTTGCTGCGGTTGGCTGCCAGACTGTACCGAATAAAAGATCGATCGGACCTACTATGGTAAATGTCGGCATACCTCTTAAGATCATATAAAATGTAATAGAACATACGGCTAAAATCGCTATGACCCCGGTAGCTAAAAAGATATATTTTGCTGTGACTTCCGGCATATTGCGTCGCCTGGAAGAATACATAATTGAGTTATTTGCTTTCATAATTACCCTGCCTTACTGTTGAGGAAGGAATAATCCCTGTCCTTCAATAACTGTCTGACCTTCTTCAGAATTAATATAATCAAACCATGTCTGTACTAATTCACTCTGTTCAGAGATTTCTCCATTTGTTGCCATAACGAATGGACGAGAGAGAATGTAATCACCGGAAACGATGTTTTCTTCTGTTGCATCAATACCATTTAACTGAACAAGGTTTACTGTATCATCTACAACGTCAAGAGAAACATATCCGATCGCTCCAGGTGTAGAAGCAACTCTTGCTAATACAGCTCCTGTAGAGTCTAATTCCTGTACGTATGCACACTTATCTTCTACTCCAAGGATTTCTTCGAATGCATCTCTTGTTCCGGAACCTGCTTCACGTCCGATCACAACGATATCTGCATCTTCCTGTCCAAGTTCTGACCAGTTTGTGATCTCACCTGTATAAATCTTTGTTAACTCTTCTGTTGTCAATGTTTCAGTCTTATTATCTTTATCTGTAACAACTCCGATTCCATCGATGGCAACGATATTTTCAACTGCCCCTGTTTCTTTTTCTTCATCTGTTAAGCTTCTGGAAGCATTTCCGATATCAACACTTCCTGCTGCAAGAGATTCAAGACCAGCACTGGAACCTGTAAACTCTGTTGTTACTGTTACATTCGGATAAGCTTCCATAAAGCTTTCTGATAATGCATTACATACTTTTTCCATTGAAGTACTTCCTGCAAGAGTAATCTGACCGCTTAAGTCTCCACCTGCGGAATCTCCATCTGAACTATTGCCGCCACAAGCCATTAAACTTCCGGCTAATAATCCCACTACACAAAATAATCCCAATATTTTTTTCATTCTTTTTTTCATCATTCATTTCTCCTTTAAAAATCTGTTTTTTTCCAACGGATGTTTTTAAGATAAACTAGTAATGTAAAATCTAAAATCATGTTTACGTAAAATATCCGTAAAATTTTAAAAGCACCTGCCTTTTTTCGACAGGTGCTTTTGTAGATTGTGGATAACTATATTTTATAATTGATAAACAATTGCCTCATATGGACGAATCTTTTCAGACTCTTCTGAATAATTGCGAATCAAAATCCCTTTTTGTTCTACGATCATTGCCTTCAGATCTTCCGGCAACTCCACAGTTTCTTCTGAAAAGTTACAGATGACCAGTAATTTTTCTTCCCCGAGCGTTCTCGTAAATACATATAATTTCTCATCTTCAGGATATAACAGATCGTACGTGCCATATACGATGATCTCATGTTCCTTACGAAGTCTGATCAACTTTTTATAATAAGAGAAAATCGAATTCGGATCATTTACCTGGGACTTGGCATTGATCACCGTATAATTCGGATTTACCGCAAGCCATGGCGTTCCGGTAGAGAATCCTCCATTTTCAGAATCATCCCACTGCATCGGGGTACGGGCATTATCTCTCCCTTTCTTGCTAATGATCTTCATCATCTGTTCATGCGTATATTCTTTATTCTCTTTTACATACGTATCATAAATATGAACAGATTCTACATCATCAACCTGGTCGATCTCCGTAAATGGGAAGTTTGTCATACCGATTTCTTCTCCCTGATAAACGTATGGTGTTCCCTGCATCATATGAAGGCAGGTTGCAAACATCTTTGCGCACACTTCACGATATTCCTCGCTGTCATTTCCCCATCTGGATATAACTCTTGGCTGGTCATGGTTATTCCAGTAAAGGCTGTTCCATGCTTTTCCTTCCAATTCTGTCTGCCATTTGCTCATAATCGCCTTCAGATCAGGAAGGTGCATCGGCTTCATCGTCCATTTTCCATGTTCATCTGCATCAACATCAACATGTTCAAACTGGAATACCATATTCAACTCATTCGTATCGCTTCCGGCATATTTTTTCGCTTCTTCGGTTGTAACACCTGATGTTTCACCAACTGTCAGAAGATCATATTTACTCAATACTTCCTTATTCATCATCTTCAGATATTCGTGAACACGCGGTCCGTTTGCCGTAATTGCACCAACGCCGGAATATCCGTCTCCGGTGTTTATCGGACCATCTTCGTATACATCCGGTTTCGAGATCAGACTGATCACATCCATACGAAATCCGTCGATGCCTTTCTGACACCACCAGTTCATCATATCGAAAATCTCTTTACGGACGGTTTCATTTTCCCAGTTCAGATCCGCCTGTTCGATCGCAAACTGGTGAAGGTAATACTGTCCGGTTGTCTCGTCATACTGCCATGCCGAGCCGCCGAAACAAGCTCCCCAGTTTGTCGGCTCTTTTCCATCTTTTGGATCTCTCCATATATAGTAATCACGGTATGGGTTATCTTTGGATTTTCTGCTTTCGATAAACCACTTATGCTGATCGGATGTGTGGTTTACAACAAGGTCCATTACAACCTTAATGCCGCGTTTATGAGCTTCCTCTAACATCCGATCAAAGTCTTCCATTGTTCCAAAGGCCTCCTGGATCGCCTGATAATCGCTGATATCATATCCGTTGTCCTTATTTGGAGACTTGTATAATGGAGAAAACCATATAACATTAATTCCAAGATCTTTCAAATAATCAAGTTTGCTGATAATTCCCGGGAGATCGCCGATACCGTCTCCGTTGCTGTCCATAAAACTTTTTGGATAAATTTGATATACGACTGCTTCTTTCCACCATTTTTTTTGCATTTTTCCTGTCCTCCTTATATAATAACAGTATATCGATATTTTTATACGTTTTCTTGCATTATTTTGACTACTTTATAACATTATTTTGACTTGATAAGATAAGGAGATCGGATATGTATCCTGATTTGAATTTAAAAGAAAATGTCATCCACGGAACGAAAGACCGCCCGATCCATGCCCTGCATTTTTCCACGGCAGACGAATCTTTTTTCGTACCGAACCACTGGCATGGCTATATTGAGATTTTACTGATCCGCCGGGGAATTTATGAATGCAGCATCAATCTGGAAACGCAGATTCTCCATGCAGGAGATATCTGCATCCTGAACCGGGGAGACCTGCATCAGATCAAGAACCTAGAAACGGATTGCTGCCATGACGCCCTGTTATTCGAGCCGGAAATCCTCTTATTCGCCTATTCCGACGCCTGGAATGCAGCCATCCTGCAGCCATTCCTGCACCACGCGCTGTTGATCAAAAATGTGATCTCAAACGATCATCCGGCTCACGCGCCCCTCCATTCCCTGATCGACTTGCTGCTGCGGACCGCATTAGAGGAAGGAAACCGCTGGTACGAACAGAGCAAACTGCGGTTGTTGGAACTGATGATCCTCCTGGAACAGTACCAATGCCTGATATCGGCAGAATCCGCCCGCTCCGATATGGAAATAAAAAAGATCGACCGCTACAAACAGATCGTCTCCTATATGGAACATCATTACCAGGAGCCGGTCACGCTGCAGGAGCTTGCCGCGATCATCCCGTGCAACAGCCAGTATCTGTGCCGCTTTTTTAAAGAAGTATCCGGTATGACTCCGATCCGGTATCTGATCCAGTACCGGATCGAAGAATCCTGCAAACGGCTTCTGGAAACGTCAGATTCTGTTTCCGATATTGCCCTGGACTGCGGATTTGAGAATATCAGTTACTTTATCCGCAAATTCCGGGAGATAAAGTCCTGCACGCCGAAGGAATACCGCATGCGAAATTCTATTTCTTCATGATAAAGTTCATGTTAAATTGGAAATGATCTTCTTTCAGCTGATAGATTTCCGCCAGTTCCGGACCACAACTGTTAGAACCGACGCCGCTCTGTTTATAGTCGATACATAACACCGTGCTTCCGCATGGTTCTAATTCAAAGTTATGCTGCTTATCCGTCAGCTCTTCCTGCGTATAAACAGAAATCTGGAAAGAAAACGGATTCATGTCGGCCGCTGAAAAAATGCCGGCCGGCCCTTCCACGGACACATATGCACAATCAAAGTGACTTCCGTTTTCCTGTGGTTTGATATAATCTTCATGCATATCGATGATATCAGCACAAAAACGCCCGTGCCAGGATGCCCTGTGTTTATCGCAATAACTTTCCATAGGTCCCATTCCATAATAAGATACGCGTTGGAATTCCTTCTTTAAAAACAGCCGAAAGCCAAACCTCGGTAAAAACGGAAATTCACGATCTTTTTTCACATCCATATGTACCCGGATCCGTCCTTCTCCATCAATGGTCCATACCGTATCCATAAAAAGAATCGGCTGGATGACCGGAGCTGACATCGACATTCTGGTATGAATCCGCACCATTCCATCCGTCTGTTCCCAACTCGTCTCATAGGCGCGTGCTTTCGCCTGGTCAAATCTCGCTCTCCGCCATTCTTCCTGTATATTGCGGTCGTTATCCGTCGGCGCACGCCAGATATTCACTTCCATCGGTCTGTCCGTGATCTTTTGTCCACAATAAGACAGCTCTTTCCACAGTCCCATCCGCTTATCATATAAATAGGAAAAATTCATTCCGCGAACACACAAATATACTTCCTGTTCTTCCAAAATTTCTACGCAGGCTTCCGTTTTCTTTGATTCTAACAGACGGACTGCCGTCTGATTCCTGCCGTCATCATTGTTTAAAAGTACCTCATCAAATCCGAGGATAAATCCTTTTGGAATCCTGTTCGTGTCCGCTTTTGTCTTATAAATCAGCCTTGCATATACCTTCCCGGTTGCCGGAACCTCCGGATGGAATCGGATGCTTCCGGTTTCATGCGGACGAATGGACGGACAGTTAAGATCTTCGCACCAGATCTGTTCTCCATCCCTTGTGATCTCACAAGTGATCGTAAGTACATCTTTTAAATCCGTGAAGTCCAAATAATTTCGGAGAATCCATGCTCCGCTTTCCTGATCAAACGATTCTATGCGGACCGGACGATATACATTTTTAAATTCCAACAGACCGGTATGCGGTGTACGATCCGGATAGACGAGTCCGTCCATACAAAAATTTCCATCATGAACCGCTTCTCCATGATCTCCTCCATAGTAATACTTCGCCTTTCCTTCCTCAGTCATCCCGTGAAATACAGCATGATCGCACCATTCCCATACAAAACCGCCGCACAGCCTTGCATCCTTTTGAAACAGTGCAAAATAATCTTCCAGATCTCCCGGACCATTTCCCATAGCATGGCTATATTCGCATAAAATATACGGTTTATCCGGCTTTTGATCCAGATATTCCTCTATTTCCGGAATCGATGCATACATCCGGCTGTAAAGATCCAGATTGCTATAATTGTATTTTCTTCTTCCGCTCTTATAAAATGCACTTTCGTAATGCGTCAGTCGAGACGGATCATAACGTTTTACCCACTTTAGGGCTTCTTCAAAGGTACATCCATATCCGCTCTCATTCCCCATCGACCAGATTACGACACAAGGCCGATTTTTATCACGGATCACACATCTCTGTACCCGGTCGATGACTGCCGGCGTATACTCCGGATTGTCTGAGATCCATTCATTCCACCGCCGATGCTTCGTCTCTTCCAGATTGTCTTTATAAAAGCGCTCCACCGGTCCGTGGCTTTCGATATCTGCCTCATCGATCACAAAAAAACCATACTGGTCGCACAGCTGATAAAACACAGGAGAATTCGGATAATGACTCGTCCGTATTGCATTGACATTATGCTGTTTCATGAGCAGCAGATCCTTTTTCATCTGTTCCATGCTGATCACAAAACCGGTTACAGGATCCGAATCATGGCGGTTCACACCGCGGAACTTGACCGGCACATCATTGACATAGACCACTTCCCCGGCGATATGGATCTTACGGATCCCGATCCGATCCGTGATCACCTCACCTTCTGACTCAAATACGACCGTATATAAATACGGCATTTCAGGATTCCAGAGTTTCGGATCATCCACCTGCAGCGCAGCACTTCCTCCCCGCACCTCTGTTTCATCCACGAGAATCCCATTTTCATCATAAAGCTTCACTGTTACCGGAAATGCATTCCCGCAAAAATCGACTTCTGCTTCGATGTGCGCACATTCTTTTGTATACGTTGTCCGGATAAAATAGTCCCGGATGTGCTGTGCCGGTCTTTTTAGGAGATAGACATCCCGGAAAATGCCGCTCATCCGAAATTTATCCTGATCTTCCAGATAGCTTCCGTCACACCATTTCAGCACGAGGACAGTCAACTGGTTTTCTCCATGAACCACATATCCGGTTACATCAAATTCACTTGTCGAATGAGAAACCTGACTATATCCAACATAGCTGCCATTTAACCAGACGTAAAAACACGAATCCACTCCTTCAAAATTCAAATATACCTTTTCGTCAGTTGTTTCTTTTTCATAAGGAAACCGACATTGGTAGGTTCCACACGGGTTATCTTCCGGAACATACGGCGGATCAAATGGAAATGGATAACGAAAATTCGTATATTGATGAGAATCGTATCCGTAATTCTGCCACATGCCCGGCACTTCTACGAGATCGTATCCTTCTGTGTCGTCTGTTATGTTGTAACATTCCTCTGTCAGATCATAAATGCTCTTATCATAACGAAACTGCCATTGTCCGTTTAACAGGAAAAAGCGGTCGGAATGTTCCCGATGCTCCACAAGATCATCCATCCTGACAGAAGCAGGAATATAATAGGATCTGCACGGTTCCGTATGTTCATGCAGGATCGATAAATTTTCATAATGTCTTGGTATTATCATACTGTCCTCCCATGTTTCCCAATACTATTTTATAACTGCGAAACGATCTCATTCTCGATCAATGCCATCAATCTCCTGCTATCCCGACACTCTGCCACCGTTGTAATGACACTGTCTTTTTTAGGCAGCACCATGGATAGCTGACAATATTTCCCATCCGCGCGATAAGAGCCGTCTTTTCCGATCCAGAACAAATATCCGTACTGTTCCGAATCCTGCGGCTTCGTACATTCTTCGATCCACGCCGCGTTCAGCAACTGTCTTCCATTCCATTTTCCCTTCTGCAGACAGAACAGTCCCAACTTATGCAGTTCCGACATTGACAAAAACAGTCCTCCTGCACCGAAATGATAGCCGAGCGGGTCTATTTCCCATGTCGGTTTTCGAATACCCAGTGGTTTAAAAAAACGTGGATACAGATACGAGGCAAGATCACAGCCGGCTCTCTGCTGTACAAGAATTGCTGCCAGATGCGGACCGACATTATTGTATACAAACTTTGTCCCCGGCTCATAGTCAAATGGAAGAGCAAGGGAATACTTCACCCAATTATCTTCTTTGATCAGCGGCCTCTGATCTCCCATCAGATCTGCCTTTCCCTGTCCAAGACACATCGTCAGCAGATCCCGGACGACTGCCTTGGCCAGATTGTCACTCACTACATCCGGCAAGTCTTCCGGAAAAACATCGATCAGCTTTTCATCCAGCTGAAGCAACCCTTCCTGCACTGCAAATCCCACTGCAAGCGCCGTGTAACTTTTTGTCGCAGAATACACATTCCTTCTGCACTCATAATCCAGATTTACATGAGCAATCTCCTCTCCGCATCGAGAAATCATAATGCCAAGCAGTCCGATTGCTTTTGCTTCTTCTATAAAACGTTCTAAATTCATCCTGCCACTCCTTCCTGAGATATCAAAATAGTCCTTATGATCTGATACAAAATTCTGCCAGATGCTTTTCATTCATGCCCAATCCGCTAAATGTGATCAGCGTCTCATCCGCTTCTATCGTAAGCTTGTCCTCATCAAAACGGAAGATCAGTCGAACGCCGCTGATCGCATCGACTCGTCGAATTTCCATTTCCAATGCATGCAGGCTTCTCCATCCGGCACTTGCCGCATAAGAATATGCCCCGATCCGGCTGACAGCAAAGGAGCCGTCCAGCGCACAGACCACCTGCTTTTCTTCTCCTCCATCCGTAACTTTCCAAAACAGCTGCCCGTTCTCAAAAGAAAAACACATCGTTTCCATCGATGTATCATCGGGAAGATCAAACAATCCCGCTCCTCCGACCAGTTTTTCAAAGCTGCTCATCGGTGCCCCGGCATCTGCAAGCTGATACACCCGGCCGGAAATCTCCTTTTCAATCTCCGGATTTCTGCAGGAAAGGATTCCCGGAATCTTCTGTCCGTCAAGAATTGCTTCCAAATTTATATCCGAAGCCTCTTTCAGGCTTCCATCCGGACATACCGCCGGGATCAGATGATCATACATACAGTCAACAAGCGTCTGCGTCTGTTCCGTGGATGCAGTCGTAACAACGATCAGATCAAGCGTCGGAAATACAAATCCAAACTGCCCATATGCACCATCCGCGCGAAACGATCCGGGAAGCGAACCAAGCCAGCACTGATATCCATAGCCATTTGCCCATTCTTTGACATGTCCTTCTGCATCGCCTGCCGTCTCTATCTGTTTAGCCGCCGCTTTTTCATACCAGCCGGATAACAGTTTTTTTCCTTCCCATTCACCATCGTGGAGCATAAAATACGCAAACTTCGCCATTTCTTCTGTAGTCAGCTGCATCCCATTGCCTCCGGCACATGTATGCATCGAATCTTTCAATCTGTGACAGGTTATCTTATCAATACCAAGCGGCTCCAACAATCTTGGCTGCAGATATTCGAGCAAACTCAAACCTGTCTTTTTCGTGATTACCGCGGATAGCATATTCGTACCTGCCGTATTATATCGATAGTATGTTCCCGGCTTATGCAAAACAGGATGATGAAGGAAATCAGAAATCCAATCCGGCTTCTCAAAATCAATCCCTATCTCATGTCCACAGCTCATGCAGAGCAAATGATGCAACGTCATTTCTTTTAAATAGTCCGATGGATCTTGTGGGCTATGTTCTGGAAAAATATCGATCACTTTCTCATCCAGAGATAAGATTCCTTCCTGCCATGCAAATCCGATTGCTGTTGCGGTCAGCGATTTACTAAACGAATAAATTGGGTGAAGTGTTTCCGGTTTATAGGGATCAAACCAGGCAGCCGCAGCACATTTTCCATGACGGATTACCATCATGCTATGCAGTTCCAACCCGTTTTTCTTTACTGCATCTAAAAAGGAAACGATCCCTTCTGCCCGAATATCTACCGATTCCGGTTTCACGCGTTTAAAGTAACTCATATACCATTCCTCCAAATTCCTATATTGCTGTATTTTTCTATGATAATTTTATCATACAACAAACTTTTTATGCTCACAATTCATAATCGAATATTTTTTTATGGAGAGTATTGACAACTCCAAAAACAGATGTATACTACTATTATATAAGGTTTTTAAAACTACATTGTGGTTTTTCATTTATCAGTTTATCAGAAAGGCAAGCAATTATGAATTACAAAATCGTAGCAGATTCTTCTTCGAATATTTTATCCTTAGATCAGGCAAATTTTACATCAGTACCACTGCACATATTAGTAGGGGAACATGAATTTGTGGATGACGAACAGATTGATCTCGTATCAATGCAGAATGCATTAAGTTCCCATAAGGGCAAATCTTCTACATCCTGCCCGAGTCCCGGGGATTGGGAAGCAGCTTTTGAAGATGCCGAAACAGTCTTCTGCGTAACGATCACCAGTGAACTTTCCGGATCGAATGCATCTGCCAACACCGCAAAACAACTATACGAAGAACAACATCCAGATCGCAAAGTATATATCTTTGATTCTTTATCAGCCGGACCGGAGATGGTATTAATTATAGAAAAGATTCATGAACTTATTTTGTCCGGCTGCGATGAAGAACAGGTTTATTTGAAAACCTGTGAATATATGCAGCATACACATCTATATTTCTCGCTTGCTTCAGTTGCAAATATGGCAAAGAACGGACGTGTCAGTCCAATTCTTGCAAAAGGGATCGGCTTGCTTGGCATTAAGGTCGTTGGAAAGGCAAGTGATGCCGGAACGCTGCAGCCTCTGGATAAATGCAGAGGCGACAAGCGCGCGATCCGTTGTCTTGTCGACCATATGAAAGAACTCGGATATCAAGACGGTAAAATCATTATCGCGCACAACCAGAATCCGGAAGGTGCAAAAGCCTTAAAAGAACTGATCATAAAAGAATTCGGGGATTTTCATGGCTATATTCATGAGACCCGCGGATTATGCAGTTATTATGCAGAACCACAGTCTATGATGCTTGGATTTGAAGCATAATATACAGATGGCCGGGATTCCGTCACATTCGGATCCCGACCATTTTTATTTTTCTTCATATAAATATCGTAAAAAGCGTTCCACCAATCCAGCTTTTGTTTTCCATCCAAGAGCATGGAGCGTTTCCTCAAGTGCCGCCATCACCGCGATCATATCGGCTTCATTGGCTCCTGCGCCCATATGCCCGATCCGAATCACTTTTCCGGCAAGTTCTCCAAAAGATCCGGCAAGCATGATCCCATGTTTATTTTGCATACGTTCCAGAATATCTTCCGCAGAAATCCCATCCGGAACATCAAATACCGTTATCGTATCGGAAAATCCACTTTTCAAATGGTTCTTCAGACCGGGACGCTCCGGTTTTCCATTACTTTTTTAGCATCTTCGCTAATCGTTACAAATGTCAGCCCCGGAGGCACAGATACAGCTTTTTGAGATCCGCCACAGACGATATCCATCTTCCCCTTGTCGACATCCAGTTCATGACCAAACATCCCGGAAACGGAATCTACGATGCTTAAAATCCCATAAGATTTCAGCAACGGACAGATTCGATGTACGTCATTGAGTACACCGCTTGGCGTATCACAATGAACCACTGCTGCATATTTAAAATCATGATCTTTTTGTAAATATTCCGCCAGTTCTTCTACATTGATCTCTTTGTGATAATCGCTTGTATACAGAACCGGATTGCCGCCGTACATGGTAACAAAATCAGCAAAACCGGATCCGTAAATTCCATTATCCAATACGAGCACACGGTCCCCGGGCTCTGTCATCGTCGCACACGCAGCCTCCAGACCGAGGATTCCTTCTCCGCTTAAGATCAACGTTTCATTTTTTGTATACAGCAGATTGCTGATCAATTCACACAACTCTTTATATTCATCGAAAAAAACCGGATCCAAATCTGCATTCGTCGTCGAACGGCTTCTTGCCAGCCGCACATTTTCCGGAACCTGAACAGGACCGGGTGTCATAATCTTATACATTATCCATCCCTCTGTTTCTTTATATTTTCCACAACGTTGTTTGTATATAAGCTATCAGAGTTTTGGCACTTTTAAAATATCCAGTTTTTATATTTTTTATGAAGCCAGTTTTTAATTATTTAAATATTCAAAAACACCGATCAATATGGATATTTCTGAAATAATCTCTTTTTAAACTGATTCAGATCTTTTACAGCTTTTCTCGACATGACAAAAAACTCACTGTCCTTCACATCGGTATAGTACGCAGACAGACTCTCACTGTCGATGCTCTCCTGAGGGATGCTCTCCGTCTCCTCATAGCAGAACACCGTCGCCATCAGGAATTCATCGCCCATCCGATAGACGGTATTTCCACCGGGTATTTCCGCTTCTTTATGATCCAGGAACAGCAGGTACTCCTTCCCCGGCGTCATCTCGTTTACAAACCCCATATTGATAGAATACCTTTTGGGCCCCTTCTCATTTGTTTCAAAGCCGCTCTCAGCTGTATCAAAGATCATGGAACTCGCACGTATCGTGTCGATACGCTGCCCTTCTTCCAGCTCTTCTCCCCGGAAGACGTGCAGAACTTCTGCTTCCTGCGTCGTGCATCCAAACAGGAACTTTGTCTTTTCCGTGCACCGAACAGCCGCGATCAGAGGGCTGTCCGGCAGTTCCTTCTCCATCCTTCCAATCTGCCTTTCCACAAGATCATCCGGAAGCAGACCGACCAGAAACCGCTCCAGCGGAGCCTCTTCCTGATTAAAGTCCAGATAAGAAGCCTTACAGTACAGCCCGGCGGACAATGCCGCCGCCAGCATGATCGCCGTGATGATGAAAAGATGCTTAGCCTTCATCCGCATCCCTCCTTCCCGGCGCCTCCTTCCTGGACACCTTTCCTTCCTTTACCTCGTAAACTTCATCCGCGAGCACATCGATATCCGTCCTGTTATGGCTCGCAATCAAAATCAGCGCTCCGCGTTTCTTCTCCTCCAGGATGATCCTGCGCACGCTTTCCATCCCTTCTTCATCCAGAGCATTCGTCGGCTCATCGAGCAGCAAAATGGAAGGCTTTTCCATGAACGCCTGCGCAAGGACGATCCTCTGCTTCATCCCAAGCGAATACTTCCCAAACGGCCTCCGGTCATCCGGGTCGAGCCCTAATCTTTGGATCGCCTCCCGAATCTCTTCCTCACCGATCTTTTTGTTTAGCTTCGAGAGGAGCTTTAAATTCTCCAGCCCGGTAAGTTCCCGATACAGCCCTGCATTCTCGATGACAATCCCCATGTCCGGGAGCACCTGCATGTCCTTATGCAGCTCCTTTCCGTCCAGAACCACCCGGCCGGAGGTCGGCTTCATCAGCCCGGAGACAGCCCGGAAGAGCATGGTCTTGCCGGAACCGTTCCGGCCGACGAACCCATAGATCCGCCCTTCCGTAAGGCAGAGACACACATCCGACAGTATCGTCCGTCCTTTGATCTTTTTTGTCACATGTTCCACTCTCAGTTCCATCTCTAATACCCTCCTTCTGCTTCATGGTCTGCCCCGACCAGATCATAATGGTTCACAATATAACATCCCCATAACAGGACCAGTATCCCGGCTGTAAGGAAGACCGCTGTGGACGTCCACATGCTGATGGAGATTCCTTTCACGATGGCGGAATCCAAGACTGACATCCTAACCCCGTGCAGGTACAGCACCAGATGCGCGAACGGATTAACAAGGATCATCCATACATGCTCCGGCAGAATCTCCTTGGGCAGACCCGATATAAACAGCTCCCCCGTCATGAAGAAGGCGGCGATACAAAAAAAGGCAACGCCTTCCACGATGAGGAAACCCATGTCACTGGAAGACAGCACAGACAGGATGTTGATAAGCAATGCCGTGGCAAGCAGGAACAGCGAATGGATGGCCAGGTAATGCCAGAGCAGCGGCAGGAACCCTGCGCCTGGCGTGACCGGTTCGAACAGGCGCGCCGCCCCGACCCCTCCTGCAAGCACCGCCAACAGGTAGACGACAGCAAACAGGTACAGCGTGAGCGCTTCTTTTAGGAACCATCTCGTCCGGCTGCAGCAACGGGAAAAGAAGTAGATGCTCGCGCTGCAGAAATGCCGGTAGATGTAAGTCCCGTAAAAGATCTGAAACAGGAACAGCGGCATGTACCAGTACGTGCCTTCCATAATTTGATTCAGCTGACAATCTGCCGAAGAGAATCCAAACAACATCACGATATCAGCGAGCGTCTGCGCCATCCCATTCTTCGCATAGTTAAAGACACAGAAAAAGCCGGAGGCTGCACCAACCAGTAAAAACCTTGTATAATATCTCATGTCAGGTCATCCCCTTTCGACCGAACCAGAGCCATCGCAGCCGCTGCGAGCAGAAGCACGAGCAGGAACAGCCCATAGGCCGGATAATTCTTTTTTGTCTGCTCAAACAGACATAGAATAAAAGCGTAATCCATCGTATAGTCTCTTCCCGATATCTGTTCGACTAGATGGAGCAGGTGAATCAGGACATAGACCGGGAAATAGGCGAAGACGCGGTACCGGAAACCGGGCAGCAGCGTGACGACAAAGTTGAACACGGCGAGGATACCCGACGCAGCACCGAATAAAACGATCATCACCACTGCATACAGCACCCGGTTCTCAAACCAGAGTCCCGACAGAAAGATCCGGCTGTCTTCCGCGAGCGTGTCCAGATACGGAAAATTAGACGGATCCCCCATAGGTTTCAGACCGAAGCAGATGATGTTCAGCGCCAACTCCAGCAGAAACGGCAGCGTAAAGATGATAAACGTCGCCAGGAAGACGGCCAGGAGCTTTCCCATCCAATAAGATGTACGCCCGGTTCTCGCTTCTATATATACCTGTATCCTCGTCTGCCGGTCGGACAGGTACGAACAGGCCGTCGGCAACACGACCAGAATCGGGAAATATGTCCTCATATAGAACCCGCTGTAAGACCAGTCAGAAAGCGTAAGAATCTTTACCGAATCGAACATCTGCGTGACATACTGCACCTCATGATTCTGCCACAGATTCGAAAAGAAGTTTACGAGCATGAACCCCATAAGAAGCAGATAGGTCACCGCAGCAGTTTTTTTTCTCAGGATGCCGGCAGTCTGCATCCTGACAGAACGTAGAAACATTATATCGCCTCCTTGTCAAAAAAATTTTCTATATAATATAAACGTATGAAAGAGCTATTCTGTGACAAAATATTTTAAAATTTTTTTTTTAATACTTCTTAAACAGAATATAATTATCCTTGTATACCTATATAATATCACAAAAATACTTTTCAAAGTGGAAGGTTGCATTATCGGTATATTTTCTTGCTTATTCGGTAAATGGGCTGTCTCTTTCCTTTTGTATCCCTCATTTTAGGGCGCAAAAACCCCTGTCTGGATTTTTGGAAGCGCTCCTTCTGCTATGCGGTTTTCTGCTCCTTTTTTTCTTTGTATTTCTTGACTTTTTTATTTTTCTGCCGTAGATATGGGAATCTGTCTGCGGGAGAAAAAAACCTTTTTACTTTTTCTACAGTAGATATGGGAGTCTGTCTACGGGAGAAAGGAACCTTTTTATTTTTTCTACAGTAGATATGGGAGTCTGTCTACGGGAGAAAAGAACCTTTTTACTTTTTCTACAGTAGATATGGGAGTCTGTCTACGGGAAAAAGGAACCTTTTTTCTTTTTCTGCCGTAGATATGGGAATCTGTCTGCGGGAGAAAAGAACCTTTTTACTTTTTCTGCAGTAGACATGGAAGTCTGTCTACGGGAGAAAGGAACCTTTTTTCTTTTTCTGCCGTAGATATGGGAGTCTGTCTACGGGAGAAAAGAACCTTTTCAGCAAACACCAATATAGAGTAATCTTCCTTTCCTGTTAGAGCCCTAAATCGGTTATCTGATAGCCCCTTTTGAGAACAAATTTATTGATTTAAAAGTAGAATCTGTACAACCACCTCATTATCCTGTTTTTTTATTGAAAATTCTCCATGATATTTTTCAACTGTGCTTTTAACACTTTCAATGCCGATTCCATGAAATATCTTGTTTTTCTTTGAAGAGCGCATATTTCCCGGAAGTTCACCGCAATATTTATTGGTAACTTTTATCAGCATGAATGATTTTTCCTGTCGAATGATCACATCAATATAGGGATCCTGTTCTTCCATACTTGTCTCTATCGCATTGTCCAGCAAATTGCCGAGGATATTTGCCAGATCCAAATCCCGGATCGTACCATGTTTCGGCAGAAATGCATTGACTACAAACAGTATCCCCTTCGCTTCTGCAAAGTGTTGTTTTGTATTTATGATCACATCGATGACCGAATTGCCCGTATGTATACAAAAGATTTTTCGATCAATCAGGTCTGTTTCTTTTTTCAGGTACTTTTTTATTCCTTCGATATCATCATTTTGGGCAAGCTGCGACAGAACTAAGACATTATTTTTATAATCATGAATGCTCTTCCTCCACAATTGAAACGCCTGTTTTGTCTCATTCAGAGACTGTTGAAGCATACTGTTTTTTAGCTCGATGAATTCGGCTCTCTGTTTCTGTTCATAGCTTTCTCCGGCTTTTATAACAAAGGAAAGAGTCAACAGTTCCATGATAATAGAGATAATAAAAAAAAGAAGAAAAAGACTCATTTTCAATTTCACTGCATTCATGCTGAATTCTGCCATAACCAAAAGGAATGTCAGGAGAAAAATAGAGTAAATTCCCATTGTTACTGCATATTTTTTTCCCAATATTATTTCATGTCTATAAATCCTGCGAACCATGATAACGATCAGGAACAAAATTAATTTGGATATTACAGCGCACACGATCCAATTTACACTTCGCTCATAAAACAGGTTAGGATTGACCGTATCTATGATTGATGCCAAAAAATATGCGACACTAAGTTCGGAGGCAACCAAAATCACAGAATATATGAAAAGATAGAAATACATGAAGCCCATTAAGCAGAACTGTGCATACTGCTCCAATCCCTGACATCAGAATAATTGGATAAAAATTTTCTTTCATCATGTCTTTTGTCAAAAAAACAGCACAAAAAATACAGCATAAAATACCTTCTATCCAGCTTGCAAAATACTCAAAACACCAGAAAACAACCGTCATATGCTGCCTCCCCAGTATTTCATTAATGCAGTCTTTACAGCTTTCATCTGTCGTCTGCTTACCGTAAGCTGTTCACCCTTATCTAAAGTTATATCGCAATAAGAAAACTTTCGGATATATCGGATATTCACAACCCCGCCGCTGTGTATTTTTATGAAATGACAGTCCCTTACCTCTTCGTATAGTTCCCGAATTGTTTTTCTGACGATACAAATATTTCCATTGTTTAAATGCAGCTCCACTTTTCTCACATTGGTTTGAAAATACATGATATCTTCATACTTAATTACTATTTGGGAATGCGGTGTTTTTACAATAATATAGTTGTCATTCATTTCTTTAAGCCGGGAACAGGCAGCTTTCATTGCAAGAGGAAGTTCCTGCTTTTACTTTACATAAAAAAAAGAGCCATGCACCCACTCATGAAAGCGTGACTGCATCGCTCTTCTTTTCTTAACATGATAAAACTTTTTCTTGTGATCTATCTAAACATCAGGCTCCGATTGCCTGCTGGTATTCTTTTAACTTTGCTTTTGCCTGTGGAGACAGGTATCTTGGTACGGAAATCTCTACAACAACATACTGATCCCCTTTTACGGAAGCCCGGTTCATAACCGGCATACCTTTACCTCTCAGACGGATTTTCGTTCCTGACTGCGTACCAGCCTGAATCTTGCATTTTACTTTGCCATAAAGTGTCTGTACAATTGCTTCACCGCCCAATACTGCTGTCGTATACGGAACCTGTACTTTCGTATAAACGTCATTTCCCTTCCGTTCAAATCCGGCTTTTTCTTCTACGATGACTTCAAGCAGAAGATCTCCCGGTTCTCCACCATACGGTGAAGGCTCTCCTTTTCCTTTCAGACGGATCTTCTTACCGGAATCAATGCCCGCCGGTATTTTCACTTTCAAAGAGGTTTCACGTCCACTGGCATCCTGAAGGTGAATCACACGCTCGTTTCCATGCACTGCATCATCAAACGGCACAGAAATCCGGGCAGTAATATCCTGTCCCTTTTGGGAATAAGATTGACGATGAGATCCATGACCAAATCCACTACCAAACAGATCATCAAAAATATCTCCCATATCACCGCCATGAAAATGAAATTCCTGATAAGTACCATTATTTCCAAAACCAAAATCTCCAAATCCCTGATGATACGTATAATTGCCGTGATTGTGCGGACCTGCTCCGCCTGCACCTGCGCCCATCGTTTCATCAAAAGCGGCAAATCCATATTGGTCATAAAGTTTTCGCTTTTCTTTATCACTTAAAATATCATATGCTTCTGAAACTTCTTTAAATTTTTGTTCCGCCTGCTTATCTCCGGGATTCGTATCCGGATGATATTTTTTCGCCAATTTTCGATATGCCTGCTTAATCTTTTTTTCATCTGCATTTTTTGGTACGCCAAGTACTTCGTAATAATCTCTTTTCATCTGTATGTTCACCTCTTTTCCTTCATTTCCTTATGAAATTCCGCTATGTGAAAACAGGAACGCTTTTAAAGCGTCCCTGTTTATCGCGTTGTCGAATTGATTATCCCTCAATGTTAATGAATTTCTTTTCTTCAACCTGAGGTTTCGCTTCTTTCTTTGGTACTGCAATTTTCAAAATACCATCTTCGAATTTTGCTTTGATATCTTCCTGTGTAACATCATCGCCTACATAGAAAGTTCTGCTGCAATTTCCGTAGTATCTTTCACGTCTGATATATTTGCCATCTTTGTCTTTTTCGTCTTCATTCTTAGAACTCTGAGCACTGATGGTCATATATCCATCTTTCAACTCTGCTTTGATATCTTCTTTCTTATATCCAGGAAGGTCGATATCAAGTTCATAACCGTTTTCTGTTTCTTTTACATCTGTCTTCATCATATAATTTGTGGAATTTGTAAAACGAACCGGTCTTGCAAAATCGTTAAAAAAGTCATCAAATAAGTTTTCTCCAAAAATACTAGGCATCAACATAAATCATCTCTCCTTTTCTTAATTTCAATATATGCGTCAGCTTGTGCTGACAAATTTATATGTTGGCTTTGCTTGGAACTTTGGATTTCCGGAATCGATTTTTCTTTTCTTATCGTTCCCTCTTCCTTTGTTCTATATGTAATATAACACTTATTTTAGCACTCGTCAAGAGGGAGTGCTAATAAATTTTGTGAACTTTTTGTGAACAAATATTACTGGCAGAATGGTATTATCCATCAGCCATATCCCTGCCCCGGCAACAAAAAACAAAACAGCCCCGTAAGATTCTAAGCTTCCAAAGCCGTATCTTACAGGGCTGTCTTCTTCGAATCAGTATCAAGACCTTTTTTCTAACACTGATTTTCACCTATTCTGCTGCTTTATTTACACAATTGATCGCATTCAAACTTCTTGGATATCCAATGTATGGAAGACATTGAGAAACTACCTTGATCAAAAACTCCTTGTCATTACCGAGATTCATGTTTCCTTTTGCATGCGAAGTCAGCTGAGGTTCACAGCCGCCCTGTGCCATGAGGAAACAAAACGTGATCATTTCCCGTTGTGCCAAATTCAGGCCTTTTCTCGTGTAATAATCTCCAAAACAATTAGCTGCAAGCCAACGGTTAATATGTCCGTTTTTCCATGCATCTTTCATTAGATCACCGAAAATATCAACCTGTGCCTGCGCGCCTTTCTCCAGGCGGTCTTCCATCGTTGTCACTGCCTGACCTTCCAGCGGAAGCTCTATGCCTCTTTCTGTAAAGACATCATTTGTGATTTCCAAAAATGGAAACATCCGTCCAAAGCCGAGATAATCCACGGACTGATATACGACTTCTTTTACCATAACCGGCGTCATTCCGGCATCCAACGCTTTGGGAAGCATCATGCGGAATGCTTCTCTTCCCTGGCAGCCGATCAATGTTGCAAGAATAGCCATATATCGTATTACATCATCCAGCTCCTGCCCCTTTTCATTGACAACTTCATCAAAAGCAAAATGCTCAAAGCGTTCCATAAATTCTGCATCTGTTTTATGTAAATCCATTTTCCTGGCCCCTTCCATTTTCGATGTTCTATAAAATCATGTAAGCGATTCCTTTCTCATTTTAAAGCGAAGATAATCCAGATCTTCCAGCCTCTTTTCCTGTGCGTGGATTTCCTGTAAAACCTGATCCCGTTTCTTTTTCAAAATACACATTCGCTCCGCTGCAGTCGCACCGCCTTTCAAAAATAGCTGCATATATTTCAGAATTTCTTCCTGCTTAAATCCTGCATTATAAAGCGTCATGATCATCCCAAGATATTCAAGATCTGTATCATTATACTGAAAAAATCCGGCATCTTTTCGACATAAATTCCAGTCTTCATACAATTCCAATATATACATCGGAATTTTGTATTTTTCACTTACATCCTGTTTCATCATATCCATGCTATTATTTTTCTTGTAATTTTTGATATTCTTCTTCGCTGACCAGTTCACACCATTCATTGCTCGTATTTTCTCCCGGAACTTCTACTGCAATATGGCTAAACCATGAATCAGCTTTTGCTCCGTGCCAGTGTTTTACTTCCGGCGGGATCGTGATCGTCATACCCGGTTTCAGGCTCACTGCCTCTTTTCCTTCTTCCTGATACCATCCTTCACCGGCTGTACAGATCAGAAGCTGACCGCCTCCTTTGGATGCATGATGGATATGCCAGTTATTCCGGCATCCCGGCTCAAACGTTACGTTTGCGAGAAATACTGCTGTTTCGCCAGGCACTGTTAATGGTTTTAAATAAGAATTTCCGATAAAATATTGTGCAAATGCATCATTTGGTGCGCCAATGCCAAACTGATCCTGTTTTTCAAATTCTGCTCTATCTAATGTTTTCATAATCTTCGGATCCTTTCTTGATTAAATTTCTTTTGCCCACTGTGCAATATTAACTCCGTTTAAGAGTTTTCCGTCTTCCCATGAAAGCTCCGGATATTGCTTTCTCAGATTTTTGACAACATTTGCCATGCCGCTTCCACCGGATGTTGCAAATGGAACAAGCTTCTTACCAGAGAAATCATAGCTTTCTAAAAATGTATCGATAATACGCGGTTCAATATACCACCAGATTGGGAATCCGATACATACGGTATCATACTGATCCATATTTCCCACTTCATCTGCAATTTCCGGACGACTTGCCGGATCGTTCATTTCTACCGAACTTCGGCTCTTTTTGTTCATCCAGTTCAGATCATCAGAAGTATACGGCGTCGCCGGTTTTATCTCATACAAATCTGCACCTAATGCTTGTGCCAATGTTTTTGCTGCTTTTGCGGTTACCCCGCTTGCGCTAAAATACGAAACTAATGTTTTACTCATTTTGACATCCCTCCTGCATGATTCAAAGTCTGTCTGACTTTCTGTCTTTACTATACCTTTACTATACCACCGATATTTTCCAGGTGTCTAATGCTTATTTTGAAGGAGGGATCATACGTTTTTTGCATTTCTGATTTTTCGCTAATATCCCTAATATCTCATTAAAGTATAAAGAAGTTCCCAATATGCTATGTACCTCTGATGCGGTCTAAAAAGTTCTGTACCGGTGACGAAAGTACTTGATTTTTTCTCCACACAAGCACAAATCCCGTTTCCAGAGGCGGCGAGAGAGGAACAAAGGTCAGATTTTCATAAATCGCGCCAACCGGATAACTGAGCAGCACCCCGATATGATTTTCTACCATTACAGCGGCATTATTCAGCAGATTATAAGTTCCGACTACCCTGATCTGGCTGAAATATTCTCCAAACCAGTTCTCCACCTCATTTTTTACAAGATCTCTTTTTACCAGCATGATCGGAATATCCAGAAGATCTGCCGGCGTGATAACTTCCTTCCTTGCAAGCTCCGAGTCATTCGGCACGAGTGCTCTCCATTTTTCTTTCTTTTTCAACCGATGAAAATTGTATTTTGAAATATCCACCGGCTCAGACAAAAGGCCGATATCGATCAGTCCGCGATCCAGGCGCTCTTTGATATCATCCGCATTTGCCGTATAAATTTCGTATTTCACAAGAGGATAATCCTTTTGAAACGCCGCGATCACGCCGGCAAGCTCCTGCATACATTTCGCTTCCGCACAGCCAAATACGATCTCACCGGCCATCTCGTCCTGTCGGTCTTCAAACTCTTTTTGTGTACGATCCGCCAGCGTGATAATATCCTGTGCCCGTTTTTTCAAAAGCATGCCTTCTTCCGTCAGATAAATATTATGATTGCTCCTTCGAAACAGCTTGCAGCCAAGTTCTTCTTCGAGCTGCATGATCTGCCTGGATAATGTCGGCTGCGTGACATGCAGCAACTGCGCCGCTTTCGTCATATTCTCTTCCCGCGCAGCCATCAGGAAATACCTTAACACACGCAATTCCATCATTTATTTTGATCCCATTTCTTCTATAATATGATCCGCTACATAAACACCACTGGCCGAAGCATGGGAAAGTGAATGAGTCACTCCGCTTCCATCTCCAATAACAAACAGTCCTTTATGTCTTGTCTCCAGATGATCGTCGAGTTCTACTTCCATATTATAAAACTTGACTTCCACGCCATAGAGAAGAGTATCGTCGTTTGCAACTCCCGGTGCAATTTTATCCAGCGCATAGATCATTTCGATAATGCCGTCTAAAATACGTTTCGGAAGTACCAGGCTCAGATCTCCCGGTGTTGCCGACAGCGTCGGGCGTACATTTCCCTCTTCAATCCTCTTATGCGTACTTCTTCGTCCCCGTTCCAAATCTCCGAATCTCTGGACGATCACTCCGCCGCCAAGCATATTCGACAATCGTGCAATACTTTCCCCATAACCATTACTATCTTTAAATGGTTCAGAAAAATGTTTTGCGACCAGCAGCGCAAAGTTTGTATTTTCCGTTTTTTTCGATGCATCTTCGAAACTGTGCCCATTCACTGTGATAATTCCGTTTGTATTTTCATTTACAACAATTCCATTCGGATTCATACAAAATGTTCTTACATCATCTTCAAATTTCTCCGTACGGTACACGATCTTGCTTTCGTATAATTCGTCTGTAATATCTTCAAAAATAACTGCCGGGATTTCAACACGGACACCCAGGTCAACCCGATTCGATTTCGTTGGAATTTCCAGATCCGCGCAAACTTTTTCCATCCATTTGCTTCCACTGCGTCCAACGGAAATAATGCACTGTCTGCCCTCTGTGGCTCCCTGCTCTGTAATTATGCGGTATCCGTCCTTTGTACGTTCCACGGACTGCACCGGTGTCCGGAAAAAGAAGTCTACTTTATCTTTCAATTCATCATAAATATTTTCCAGAACAATATAGTTAATGTCCGTTCCGAGATGACGCACCGATGCTTCTAGCAGTGTCAATTTATTTTGCATACAGGTCTTTTTAAACTTCGTACCTGCAGTCGAATACATCTTCGTGCCTTCTCCACCGTATTTTACATTAAGCTCATCAACATATTCCATCAGCTCAATGGCCTTTTTCTTTCCAATATAAGCGTGGAGCGTTCCTCCGAAATCATTTGTAATGTTATATTTCCCATCCGAAAATGCCCCTGCACCGCCAAATCCGTTCATGATCGCACACGTCGCACAATGGATACAGTTTTTTACTTTTTCACCGTCAATCGGACAATTCCTCTTTTTCAACTCATTTCCCGATTCAAATACGGCAACTTTTAATTCCGGTTTCTTTTTTACCAGTTCATATGCTGAAAAAATCCCACCCGGACCTGCACCGATAATTACTACATCATATGTCATAACCAATTCTCCTTTTCATTCCATACAGCATGCACTCCTATTTTTCGTCCGCCGCAGTCATTTTATACATTTCGACACCGATAAAATATAACTGCCCTGTCTTTGTTGTTATTTACCGATTCCTGCAATTAAGGTGATCACTCCAACAATGACAAGAATCGGCAGTGCCAGATAAATAAATCCTCCGATCACAAGGCCGATCAAAACCACCGGAAGTAAGATCACTGAGAAAAAGATTTTCGTCAATCCCCAGGCTGCCCGAAATGCAAACCAGATGATCTTCCCAAATATCAGGAACATTAAAATCGTAAATACTATTGTCATCATTGCCTTCATCTCCTTTTCTATCTAACCAGTCTGTCAATGCTTACAATATACAGCTCATTTCATGCCACTGCTCACCGCCCCAGGATGAATTCGCAATTCCTTCATCTTGAAATCCCATCTTCTGATACATCCCAACTTTCGAATCCAGGCAGGTCAGAATCAGTTTCTTTCTTCCTCTTGCAGCTTCTCTCTGCATATATCGAAACACGATTTCTTTTGCAAGCCCCTGCCCCCGATATTCCGGAAGAACATCCAGTCCCAGCAGCATGATATTTTCTCCATCCGGATCGTGCAGCTTTGTATCCGCAAAGAATTCATCTCGAAACTTGCTTTCTTTTGTTGCCGATCCATTCAAAAATCCGGCTATCTTTCCGGTTTCCCGATCAATCGCAACCAAAAACAGATCTGGAACTTGATGGGTTCTTTCACACATCATCTTTTCTGTACATGCTTCATTCGGCGGAAAACAGATCTGCTCAATCTTCGCAGCCTGCTCATCCTCCTCAGGTAAAATCGTCCGAAATGCAAAGCGCTCTTCTAATTGCGTATTTAAGTCGTATTGTGTCATATGAATTTGTTTCCCTCCAATTTTCCTTTCATTCATAGGGAGTATAACACACTTTTTTCTTTTTCGCGACTGAAAACCCCTTCCAAATGCGCTTCACATGCATTTACAAGAAAGTTTTAAGATTTCATTCATAATAATGAAAGAATTTCTTTCTTTTTCCTATACTAAGATTCATTACTTGACCGTCAACTACCACGTACACAAAAATCCCCCTTCCTTACTATCCTGTAAGAAAAGGGGATGATCTCCTACATCAATCCGAGGCCTTTGGCCACGATCATAATAAAATCCTGTACGTTTGTAACAATCGTCGTTGCCGATAAGCTTCCGCGATCCAGAAGTTTATTTACAACAAACTCATCCGCGTCGACCGTATACAAGAATACCGGACGAACCGTTCCATCGCGCAGAACGCGATAAGAAGGAGTCATATTGCCGGTTGCGATCGTATGAAGCATTGTTGCAAGACAGATAACCGTAGTTGCTTTCTTTACCATATTCCGCATTGCTCCCTGACCTTCATAAGCATCACCGATGACTTCCGGTAAAGGTCCGTCATCACGGATCGAACTGGTCAGAACAAACGGTACGCGGTTCTTTACACAGCTATACATAATGCCGTTGTCGATATCGTAATCTTCAATAAAGCGGGCGATCGATCCACTCTTTCGCACCCGGTTAATCACATCCAAGTGATTATAATGTCCATTTGGCTGCGCTTTCTGCGTATAAATGTCCTGACC
This sequence comes from Candidatus Fimousia stercorigallinarum, assembly GCA_018715775.1. Taxonomy (GTDB): domain Bacteria; phylum Bacillota; class Clostridia; order Lachnospirales; family Lachnospiraceae; genus Fimousia; species Fimousia stercorigallinarum. The sequence continues at coordinate 26,668 of DVKZ01000136.1, forward strand.
GAGTGCGGTATGGAACATTGCACCTTCCAGGTCGTGCGTTGCCAGCGCATTCCCTGCCATTAAGCCGTCCACGTAACCATTTTCTACCATTGCCTGCATGGCGCATCTTGCATCAGCGTCAAATGAAAATGCCGGACCCATGACCCATAGAATATTGCCGTGCTCCTTTTCATAACGGAGAAGCTCAAACAGACGGTCATAATCTCTTGCAAAAGAAGTTTCACGACTGCGGCCCTGGCGAAATACAAATTGATCATCCAGGTCATTTACCGGATTTTCAAATCCGGTGCTGTGAAGATAAATCCCTTCTTCCGCGTTTTCCGTTCTTCCGATAATGACCTTATCTCCGATCTCCAGATTGCGGTTTTCTACTACTCGCAACTCGCCGTCATCACCAAGCACTACGCTGGAATCCATACGGCTTTCCTTTGCTAATTTCCACTGTCCGCGGATTTTAAAATATTCCGGATACATCGATGTACTATGATAATTTTCCGGCGCTACTCCTTTGATTGCAACGGATTCCCAGACTGCATCCGGCGCCTCCGTAAACTTTTTCTGCGTAAAGTCCGGTTCTCTGTATTCTGGCATATGAAACATCATATCATTCCTCCTGTCTGCGGTATACACATTCACCGCCTATATACGTTTGTCTTACCTTGATCTGGTCGATCCTCTCCGGATCCGTTTCAAAAATATTTTCACTCAATACGGCAAAATCAGCCCGATATCCTTTTTTCAGCATGCCGGAGCCGATAAAACCTGCTGCCTCGGCTGCCCCTTTTGTATAGAGCTTAACTGCCGTTTCTATGTCAATGGCCTGATCTGTACCGCAGTCCGTGCCATCTGCTGCCCGACGCGTTACTGCAAGCTTTAAGCCAGGGAACGGATCCGAAGGAACCGCCCAGAACGTAGCCGGTGCGTCCGTAGAAAATCCGAGTATGACATTTTGATCCAGGATCTTCTTAATCGGATAACATTCCTTCAGCCGTTCCGCGCCCAGGTTATTCAAATAACTTGCACTCTCCGCATATGGGAAGATTGGCTGCGTCACAAATGCAATTCCATGATCTGCCGCTTTTTTCAAACTTTCTTCTGACGGTGCTGTTACATGTTCGATCCGTACATAAGGAATTCCTTCTTCCGTCCATGGTATTTCTTTTTCCGCACGTCCGATCATGCGGTCGATCGTCCGAGTGCCCATCGCATGCATAGACAACTGGCATCTATGTTCCTTGCAGTATTTTACTGCAGACTCGATCAGTTCTTCTGAACATACCGGAAAACCGAAGTTGCTGTCCGAACCGAGATATGGACGATCCATCCAGGCTGTCTGTCCGGAAACACTGCCGTCACCGATCAGTTTCAGGCCAGCTGCAAATATCTGATTTTCACGATCCATCCGCCCATCGAGCTTATCAAAAGATTCCGGATGATCCGCAAAAAAGTCCCACATATAATATACGCCTACGCGCTGGTGAAATCCGCGTTTTGCCGCTTCTTCATAAATTGGGATATTATCACTTTCATCCAGATTTCCCATATCACAAATGGCTGTGATTCCCTGAGATGTCAATAACTCGCCTAATTCCAGAAGATTCTCTACCTGCTTCTCTTTCGGTTCTGGAGGGAGCAGCGGTGCCAAAAGATTCCGTGCATTTTCTTTTAAAACACCAGTCGGTTCTCCATTTTCATCCCGATCGATCTCTCCGCCCGGAGGATCCGGCGTATTCCGGTCAATACCAGCCAGTTCCAATGCCTTACTATTAACACAGCGGATATGCGCGCACGTTCTCATAAGAGAAACCGGGGCATCACTGCAGCCTTTGTCCAGATCATAGCGGTTTGGCGATCTTTTTTCCGCAAGTGCCTGCTCATCATAGCCCCATCCCTGAATCCACTCTCCTGGTTCCTGCTGCGCCCGGTGTTCGCGGATTGCCTCGGTCAGATCGCTGATCGAACAAATATCCGGCGGCATGACCGTGATCTTTTTACGAAAATCTGCCAGCATGACCGGATGCATATGTGCATCTACGAATCCCGGTATTATGCACTTTCCTTCCAAATCCGTAACCGTTCCTTCGCAATCCGGAAGATTCTCCATGCGGCCCGTCCAGAAAATCCGGCCGTCACGAACGATCATAGCCTCGGTCCATAGATTTTCATCATCTGATGTAAAAATCTTCCCATTGATAAAGATATGATTTTTTGTCATTTTATTCCACTCCTTTATCCATTAATCATAACAGAAAAATGATCATTTGTCAGAAATTTTTATAAAACTTCGCTTCTTTCCCCTTATTTTTCGTAACCGTTCAGCCATGCAAGCTGCGATTAGCCTGTGAAACAGGCGATCTGTGGCTTGCATGGTTGAACGATCACTATTTTTTGTGTAAAACATTCATTTTTCTTGCATAATTTTAGAAAAAGTAGTAAGATATTCATAATTATTCATTATAAATTACAATAAATATTTTTTTAACATTGTTGGACTCCGAAGACGGATACTGTTAGATTCGGGGTTTTTTCTTTTTTCGGAACACTGTGTGCCCATACAGCATTGTTGAAAGAATATACAAAGATGCAGGAGGATTGAAAATGAAAATAGAGGCAGATGAAATAAAAAAAGCTGCAGACGCTCTCCGCTCACAACTCCGGCAGGATCGGCGTTACCTGCACCGGTGTCCGGAAATAGGAACCGAACTTCCACGGACAAGTGCTTACATCAGACAGCGCCTGGATGATATGGGAATCCGCTGGAAACGATGTGGCGGCGAGCTTCCGAAAAAAATGACAAAAGATTATATGACAGCCGGATTTCCACGCATGGAACGGGCAACCGGCGTAACCGCAACAATCGGACACGGAAATCCCTGTATTCTGCTGCGGGCGGATATGGATGCACTTCCGATCAAAGAAGACAACCGGCTATCTTTCCGCGCAGACGGCCCTTACTCCCATATGTGCGGCCATGACAGCCATGCTGCCATGCTTTTAGGAGCTGCACGGATTTTAAAGGAACATGAAAAGGAACTGAAGGGCACGGTCAAACTGATGTTCCAGCCGGGCGAAGAGACCGGAGCCGGAGCAAAGTTAATGATTGATGCCGGTATTTTAAAGGATCCTGTGCCGGATGCAGCATTTGCGATCCACGTACAGCCGGGGGAATTTACGGGAACCGCTGACTATACGATTGGCGTAAATTCTGCTTCTTTGGATACCTTTATTTTAAAGATCAAAGGAAAAGGCGGCCACAGCTCACAACCTCAGTTTTGTGTAGATCCGCTAATGATCATGAACCAGGTATATCAGGCAGTCAATCTCCTGGCAACAAGAGAAGCAGATCCTGCTGCAATGGCAGCGCTTACCTGCGGAGTTGCGAAAGGTGGCACTGCCGTTAATATCATTCCTGATCAGGCAGAGCTGCATATCGGTCTTCGGACGCTGAGCCCGGATACTGCAGCACATCTGACAAAGCGGATTCCGGAAATCATCGACCACTATGTAAAAGCATGGGGTGGAGACTACGAACTGACCGTTTTTCATACACCGTGTACAAATACCGATGAAACAATCTGCAGGCAGATGCTTCCTCACATCGGTGAGATCACAGGGATGGACAGGCTCCATAAGGTCCCTGCGATGACAGCAACCGAAGATTTTGGCTATGTGACTGAACAGATTCCGTCGATGTTTTTATTTCTGGGAGCCGGAAAGCCGGGAAATGCCCCTCTGCACAGCCCTCAAATGATATTAGATGAAGATGTGCTGCCAACAGGTGCAGCAATATATGCCAATGTGGCAATGCAGTGGCTGAATGAAGCAGCTGTGAAGGGAGGAAACGATTAAAATGAAAACGAACAAGAAATCATCCACAGGATTTCAGATGCCCCATGTATTTATCATTCTGCTGATCATCATGTTGTTTGTAGTGGTGCTTTCCTATATTGTTCCGAGTGGTTCTTATGAACGGCTCACGAATGAAGCCGGAATATCGGTCATCGACCCGGATACATTCCAATATGTGGAAAATGAAAATCCTATCCGTTTTTTGAATTATTTTGAAGCGGTTTATAACGGTTTTGTAAACGGCGCAACGATCATGGGAACTTTGTTTATCAGCTCCGGCGTTATCTATCTGCTGGAAGTCTCCGGTGCATTCGGAGCTGGGATCAACGCAATCCTGAAGAAGACAAAAGGAAAAGAGTTCTCCGTTGTCTGCATTTTTTATACGATTTTTGTTATCTTTGGCGTTTTAGGATATGGCGAAGCCGCTTATCCATTCTATCCGCTGGCAGTTACCATCGGATTTGCCCTCGGATATGACCGGATGGTCGGAACGGCTCTGGCAATCGTCGGAAGTACGGTTGGATTTACCTCCGGTCTTATGAATACCTTTACGACCGGCGTTGCTCAACAGATCGTCGGATTGCCGCTGTTTTCCGGAATCGGCTATCGTACCATCGGTCTGATCATCTTTTACCTGATCGGCCTGTTCGGACTCTACCGCTATTGCCGTAAGATCAAGCAGGATCCTTCGGCCAGTCTGTTGAGTGACGAATATCTCAATCATAACGCGGAAACACAGACTTCCGATATGGCAGAAATGAACATCCGCCACGCACTGGGACTGTTTGTATTCCTTGCGATCATCGTCATTCAGGGTTACGGCTGCATCCGTCTTGGATGGTCCTTCCCACAGATCGCTGCGATTTATCTGATCATGGGAGTTTTACTGACGATCATCTTCCGTTTCCATCCAAACGAAGCATGTCAGCTTTTTTGCACTGGTGCTGTCCGCGTATTTGCTGCAGCCTTTGCAGTCGGAATGGCGCAGGCTGTTGTCGTTTTACTGAACCAGGCATGTATTATGGATACGATCGTCCACGGCATGTCCATCTTACTGGAAAATAAAAGCGCTGTCCTTGCGCTGTTTATCATCTTCGTATTTGTCACTCTCTTTAACTTCCTGGTTGTATCCGGAAGCGGAAAGGCCGTTATCATTATGCCGATCCTGCAGCCGCTTGGAGATATTCTCCACATTAACCAGCAAGTACTGGTGCTTGCTTATCAATACGGAGACGGTATTACAAACAGCTTCTGGCCAGGCAGTTCTCTCGTCCAGCTTTCCATGTGCGGTGTTGATTATGGAACATGGATCAAGTTCTGCTGGAAAATTTATCTGTCACTGATCGTCAGTGCTTTCATTCTGATCATGATCTCTTATCAGATCGGATACGGACCATTCTAAACAATTGTAATAGATTCTAAAAAATCCGCTGGAAAGCAGAGGGAAGTTCAACCCCATCTGTTTTACAGCGGTTTTTGCTAGATCCATAAATACAGAAAATATCCGACTGCTATCTGGATCACTAAAATGACCGGAACTCCGATCATAAATTTTTTATGCTTTGTTTTATGACGGAACAGATTCATGCCGCAAAATGCTCCCAGGCTTCCTCCGATCACGGCGGATAAGATCAGCGTTGCTTCAGAAATCCTCCAGCGGTTATGCTTTGCTTTCCATTTATCGAGTCCATAGAGACAAAATGCCACAACATTGATCACCAAAAGATAGATATATAAAAATTTCATCATGCGCTCCTTTTTCATGTTTATCGTTTTTTATGACTATTCCTGATCTTCAAAGGCTTTAAAAAAATTCACCACACTCCATATCAGAAGAATACAGCCGGAAAGCACAAAGCGCATTTCAAACTCCTGCATGATCACCATGCCAAAGCAGATAATCGTTAAGATCATTGTAAGAACAGCCATAATAAAGCATCTCTTATCTTTTATATGTTTCATAGTCCTGTCTCCGATCTTATTTATTCACAAAAGTATACGCCGAGAACCTTTTTATCCACATCTCTACCTGCATAAGATCCAACGATCATACAGATCAGGGATACGATGATTCCCAATAGGATCTGATGGATTTCCATGATCCGAAAACCAAACAGCATTGTCAGACAGTATACGATCGTTCCACCTGCCATCGACCAGATCGCACCGGTTTTATTCGCTTTTTTCCAAAACATTCCGAGAACAAATACCCACAAGAACGCTGTTTCCAGTCCTCCGAACGCAAACATATTGATCTTCCAGATCACGTTTGGCGGATTGATCGAAATCAGAAATATGGCAAGTCCCAAAATCAGGGTACAGAGCTGACTGAGCATACTCGTTTTTTTCTCCGAAATCTGCTGTCTGCGTTTTTCTTTTTCATACATATAAATGTCCTTTATAATGGAAGAAGTAGCTGTCAGAAGCAGAGAAGAAATCGTCGATATAGATGCTGCGATCGGTCCGATGATCGTAATTCCCGCTACCAGCGGAGACAGCGAACGCACAATTGCCAACGGCATAATGTTATCCACGCTGTTTCCATAATCAGCCAGAGTTCCGGTCAAGACACCCTGTGATAATACACCGATAAAGTTCATTCCGACATTCATTGCTCCAATCACGATCGTTCCAATGATAATGGCGCGATGAAGCGATTTTGTATCTTTGTATGTCAGACAGCGCACAACCGACTGCGGCAGTCCCACAGTAAAGATTCCGACCAGCATCCACTGGGAAATATATAAAGTATACGGCATATTGCCTCCGGACAATGGTTCTAACAATTCCGGCCGGCGCTCTGTGATCTGTTCCATGATCGACGCATAACCGCCGCCGGCTTTTAAGATCCCGATTAAGAGGATGACCATACCGATCAACATCGCTACCGCACAAAGAGCATCCGTAACTGCAACCCCGCGAAAACCTCCTACCGCCGTATAAATAACAACGACAACGCCGAATACGAGCAGTCCGATCACATAAGAATATCCGGTCACCGCTTCAAATAATTTTGCCCCTCCTACAAACTGCGCTACCATCGTAGCGGAGAAGAATAGCACTATAATGATCGCTGACAGATTTGCCAGCATGTCCGACTGATACCGGTGGCGGATCACATCAATAACCGTTACTGCATCAATCTTTCGGGAAACGATAGCCATCTTCTTACCAAGAATCCCCAAAACAAGAAACAACGCCGTAACCTGAATAACCGACATATAGATCCATCCAAATCCAATGTCCCATGCCTGCCCCGGTCCCCCGACAAAAGAGCTTACTGAACTGTAGGTTGCAACAGTTGTCATTGCAAGCACAAAACCGCCCAGACTTCTGGAACCGGTAAAATACTCATTCAGAAAATTTCCGGATCCTTTGCGGGCCGCAACGCTTCTCAAATAAATACTGACTGCCAGCATCGCCATCATAAACAGGAATACCGGCAGTAATCCTAAAATATTTCCACTCATTCTTTTTCATCCTCATCTTCTAAACTAAAATCTTTAAACACTTTTTTGATCATCCAGACTACCATAACGACTGAAAATAACCATGTGCCAATACATCCGGTAATCGCCCATAACGGCGTGTGATATACCGTAATATCCAGACGGCTGACACCAAAACCGGCGACGATCCAGAAGATGATCAGCACGATCAGTCCGATCACGCAGACGGCAGCTTCTTTCTTAATCTGCCGGTACTTTTCTTTTAAACTCATTTTTTCCTCACTTTCCTTTCTCTTTTCCTTTAAAAAGTTGTTTTTCTTTCCTATAAAATATACAGTTTTCCGTAAAAATAATCAACCTTCTTCTCGGTCAATTCGAAGCATTCGATACCCGATGCCGATATGCGTTTGAATATATTTCGGAGAACCGGGTGCTTTTTCGAGTTTTTTGCGCAGCGTCGCCATAAATACCCTTAAAGAACCGACATCACTCTCCAGGCTTCTACCCCAGACGTTTTGAAGAATAAATTTATGGGTTAATACTTTTCCGGTATTCTGTGCCAACAAGCACAGCAGCTTATACTCAATCGGAGTTAACCGCATTTCTTCCCCGCACAGATACGCACATCGTTTCGCATAATCAATCCGAAGCTGTCCATTTTCATATACTGCTTCCTGTGAAATCGTGTTTTGCATAAGAGCCAGTCTGCGCTGTGTTACCCTTAGCCGTGCAAGAAGTTCTTCCACGGAAAACGGTTTCGTCAGATAGTCATCTGCTCCGGCGTCCAATGCATCAATCTTATCGCTGTCTTCACTTCGTGCACTGATCACAATGATCGGAACATTCGACCATTCCCTGATCCTCCGAATCACTTCTACACCGTCAATATCCGGCAGACCAAGATCCAGCAGGATAATATCCGGATTATGAGACGCTGCCTCCATCACGGCTCCCTCTCCAGAAGCCGTCGCTAAAAATCCATATTCATGTGCTTTCAATGTTGTCGTGATCAGATTCCGTATCGGTGCATCATCTTCTACCACTAATATTTGAAATTTACTCATACTCAGGTACCTCCTCAAGCGGAAGAGTAAAACAAAATACCGCTCCCTGCGGATCATTATCCAGTACTTCGATCGTGCCTCCATGCGCTTCTATGATCGTTTTGCACAGATAAAGACCCAGTCCGAGGCTGCGGCGATTATCCGGTATTTTATGATTGCCACAATAAAACTTATCAAAAATCCTTTCCTTTTCCTCATCCGGTATGCCATTTCCGGTATCCGCGATCCTCACTTCTGCCATCTCACCGCTTCTGACCGCAGTGATCGTAATCGGCGTTCCGGGTTTCGTATATTTGATTGCATTGTCAATGATATTGATGATTACCTGCATTACCAGACGGACATCGGCCCGCACCAGCATCAGATCATCTTCACAAGAAAATGAAAGCGGATGGTGATCATTTTTCCGATTCATATGCTGCACGGATTCTTCCAAAATCTCACTCAACAGCTCTACCGTAGTCTGAAGCGTCATACGCCCCTCTTCAATCCTTGTCGCATATAAGAGATTTTCCACGAGATTGATCAGCCACATGGCATCATCGTAAATATCCGAATAAATCTGCAGTTTCGTCTCCTCATCAAAACTGTTGCCATTGCTCATAAGATTGCTCGCGTTGCCGGAGATCGTCGTGAGGGGCGTACGAAGGTCGTGAGAAATCGTGCGAAGCAGATTCGCACGCAGCTGTTCACTCTCTGCAAGCACAGCCGCCGCTTCTTTTTCCATCGCATTTTTTTCATTTTCCAGTGCCAAAGCTGCTTCTCCAAGGATGGAAAGCAAAATGCTATATTCCGAAGCATCTAAAGGATCTTCTTCCACTTCAATGCCGACAACTCCATACACCCGTTCATTGACGCGCAACGCCAGGTACAGATATCGCGCCTCTGACAGAGTATCTGTTGTCGCCCCGGCAGAGTGATTGTTTTTCAAAACCCATTCTGCAGTGGCTAGTTCCTCTTTTCCCTTGTAAGTGCCGTCTGCCCCGGACTCTTCTTCATAAAACAGGTACGGCTCAGACAGTATTCCATCTCTATTTTCAAATAAAACGACATTTCTTCCGAGCAATTTCATGATCTGTTCTCCGGCTGCGCGGATGATTTCCTCTTTTCCGGACGCTTTCGATAACATCTGATCCGTATCAAATAAAATCTTCGTCCGATATGCAATTTTCGCCGACTGCCCGGCCTGCTCTTTATATCGAAGTGCAAATGTCCCGGTAATATATGCCGTTAAAAACATGATCACAAAGGTAACCGGGTAGCCGGTATCATAAGCAAGTAATGAAAATCGGGGCAGTGTAAATAAATAACTAAAGATAAATACGCTTGCAATTGAAGAAACCAGGCTGTAAATCCTACGGGATGTCAGGATCGAGGTCAGCAGCACGCCTAATATATAAACCATGATAATGTTTGCATCGGTAAATCCCAGATAAAAAAATAAAATACTCAAAGCCGTAGCGCAGGCCAGGATTCCCGCACTCTTTGCAATATTTATTATAATACTTTTCTTGCGGTCTGCTTTCGATTTTTTCGGACGATATCCCTTATCCGTGCTAATATCCGGAATTATATGGATATCCATATCCGGAACATAGCTCAGCAACTGTTCTGTCAGTGTCGGTTTTCCAAACAGATGCCGGCGGGTAACTGCACTTCTTCCCAAGACGATTTTCGTTACACCCGAAAGTCTCGCAAATTCCGCAATCTGATACGGAACGTCCTCGCCATAAACCGTTTCGATATTCGCTCCGAGCTGATCCGCAAGTTTCCGATTATCATACAGCCGTTGTTTATCATCCGGCTCTGCGACGGAAAAATCCGGTGTTTCAACAAACAGAGCTGTAAACTGGCTATGGAATGCCCGTGCCATTTTCGCCGCCGTACGTATGATCCTTGCATTAGATGGTGCGGAAGACAGACACGCCAATATGTGTTCATCGGTATGAAAACTGTTCCTGTCATTTCGTTCGGAACGACGTTTGATCCGGTCCGCACAGCGCCGAAAAGAAATCTCCCGCAGAGCAGACAGCTGCTCTAATGTCAGCTGTGAATGACTGTTTCTGATCATTCTCTGCCTATTCATCAATTCCTGCGGCTCCATATCCAAAAATTCTACTTCATCCGCATCATCAAACACAAAATCCGGAATACGATCCCATCTATCTATACCGGTGATCCATGTCACAGTATCATGCAGACTTTCAATATTTCCGACATTGACAGTCGTGTATACACTGATTCCTGCCTTTCGCAATTCATCGATATCCTGATAACGCATTCGATGTCGGCTGTTTTTCTCATTCGAATGTGCCAACTCGTCGATCAGGATCAGTTCCGGTTTTCTTGCCAGCACCTGATCAATCTCCAGTTCCCCGGTACAGTCTGTATGCAATTGTTCGAACTCTTTCAAGGAAGAACGCACCTGACAGTATGTATGCGGCGCAATATATCCGACCAGAACATCCATACCTTCTGACTTTGCTGCCTTTGCCGCCTTCAGCATTGCCTGCGTCTTTCCCATTCCTTCCGCATAACTGAAAAAGATCTTCAGATGCCCTTTCCCCTTTTGCTGCTCCATGCTCATGCCACCTCTTTTTTATTTACCTAAAAAGACAGTCCTAAAAGCCGATTTTTAAAGAATCCTGCTCCCTGACTGCCTGTTTTAATACATTTTACTTTTTTTGCAATTTTGCTTCAATAAGTTCCAACTGTTCTCCGATAATATCAAAATGCTTCTTCATCGCAAAACTGCCTGACACAAAGTCTTTGTTAACGAGCGAATCATAAATATTCCAATGAGCACGCTTTAGTTCTTCTCCTCTTTGCAATTCTTCCATAATCTTTACACGAAAATCGACAATAAACTGATTCATCAGATCGCGAAGCATCGAAGAATACAATATAATCAGACGATTGTGCGATGCCTCGATCAAACGATTATGAAATTCAATATCCAACTGCGCACTTTCTACAGGATCCATTATTTTATCCATTTGAAGAAGAATCTTGTGGATTCCTTCCACTTCTTCCGGACTGGCTTCCCTCATCGCAAGCTGCAATGCGACTGTTTCAAATCCCATTCGGATATGATACACCTCCGTATAGTTGATATTTTGCAGCATCATGACCATATTGATAAATGTTAACATATAATCTTTAGGCTCACATCTGACATAATTCCCGCTTCCCTGTCTGCATTCAAGAAGGCCATTGATCTCCAGCATATGCATCACTTCACGAATCGAATTTCGGCTTACATCCAGTTTTTCAGCAATTTCCCGTTCCGGAGGAATCTTGTCATTCACCTTTAGCTCTCCCGATAAAATCTGTTCTGAAAAATAGTCAAACACATACTGATACGTTTTTTTATGTTCTTTTTTATATTTTTTATAGCTCTTATAATCCTCGTAAATATCCATGTCTGCCTCCTGCCAGTCTTTTCCCCATTTTAAAAACGAATAAATACAAATCATGTTTAGAATTCCTTTCATTGTATAAGATTCCTGTATTTTTTTCAAGAATAAAATACGGGTTTGCTGCTCAGAAACAAACCCGTATAAATGCGAAAATGAATTTTCACATTAAGCAAACATTTTTATTTTTTTGGTTTTTTCACCATAACAGAAACGCCATCCGGTATTACCGATATATGAGCCTCTCTGCCTTTTTCTTTCAAAGCCATTTCCAAAGCTTCATTTACATCTTCTGCTACACAAAATCCCATTTCTTTTGCCATTTCCCGATATTGTTCACATAAAACATAAATGACCTTATGATTGATCAGAATCCTGCTCTGGATCTGATATTCCCACTGATCCGGCTTTGTCTCATCCTGTGGGACTTTTAAAATTTCCTCCATTAAATCTGCAGGACTGGAACAATTTTTCAATGCTTCATAAAAACCTTCTCCGCCATGTCCGTCTCCGCAGTTGGAAACCATGATCAGAATTCCATCATCTTTGGCGGCTGCTTCTGCAGCAGTCATTCCTTTGACCGACTGATACATGTTCTGGTCAAGCGGATAACCTCCATTCGTAGAAATAGCGATATCCGCTGCTTTTACCGGCGTCACCTGGCAATAATTTTCCAGAAATCTGCATCCTGCTTCATGTGCCTGGATCGCGTCCCCGGCAACAGCATGCACAACTTTTTTCTCTGCATCAATGATCACATTGACAATGTATTTCTGCCCTGCCATCTTACTCGCTGCAACCATATCCTTATGAATTGGATTATGTTCCAGAATTCCGGTACGGCTATATGGAGAATCAATAAATTTCGAACAATGGTTTCCCAGTACCGTCACTTTACTGGAAACTCCCGGAAGGACACTCTTTCGTCCACCGGAAAAACCAGCAAAGAAATGAGTTTCAATAAATCCCTCACTTACCAAAAGGTCGGCCTCTGCGGCTATTTTATTAATCAGAAGAGGAGCACCGGATGGAAGTATTCCTATGTTTTTCATGGCATCCATATCCTGGCTGTCATGAATCACAATCGTTTCATTTGCCACAATCTCTTTTCCAAATTTTCCGATTAATTCCTCTTCTGTCGTTGCTCTATGAAAGCCTGTAGCGATTAAAAGGGTAATTCGGGCGTCCGGATTTCCTTCCCGGATTTCTTTTAACATAAATGGGATAATATGTTTACTCGGTACCGGTCTGGTATGATCGGAACAAATGATCACTACATGCTCTTTCCCCTTTGATAATTCAGAAAGTTTCGGGGATCCGATAGGGTTCTGCATTGCTTCGAGAACAATTTCGTCTTCTGTTTTACTGCTTTTGGGCATCGACTCAATGGAAGATACCAACAATTCATAATCCAATTCCTCGTCCATATGCAGCATCATGCCTGTTGTAGAAAAAGGCAATTTTATATCCATTCTATCAACTCCTATTTTACGCCCATCCATCCGGAAATAACCATCATCTGTACTTCCGATGTTCCTTCATAAATTTCTGTAATCTTTGCATCTCTCATCATTCTTTCGATCGGATAATCTTTTGTATATCCGTAGCCACCGTACAGCTGAAGACATCTTGTTGTTACATCCATTGCATTTCTGGAAGCAACCAATTTTGCCATTGCAGCTTTATGTGAAAATGCCTCATGATCATCTTTTGCACAGGCTGCCTGATAAACAAGCAGTTTTGCAGCTTCTGTGTTTGCACGCATCTCTGCCATTTCAAACTGTGTGTTCTGGAACTGAGAAATTCTGCGTCCGAACTGCTTTCTTTCTGTAATATATTTGGTTGTTTCTTCTAATGCACCTTCTGCAATTCCCAGTGCCTGCGCTGCAATTCCAACCCTTCCGCCATCCAGTGTCATCATTGCATATTTAAAGCCTTTTCCAAGTTCTCCGACTAAATTTTCTTTTGGAACAATACAATCTTCAAATATAAGTTCACAAGTGGAAGATGCACGGATTCCCAGTTTATCCTCTTGTTTTCCAATGGAAAATCCCGGATATCCTTTTTCTACGATAAATGCAGAAATTCCTTTTGTTCCTAAAGATTTATCGGTCATAGCCAATACAAAAAATACATCTGCTGCGCCGGCATTTGTGATGAAAATCTTGGATCCATTTAACACCCAGTGATCTCCGGCATCAACTGCAACTGTTTGCTGTCCGGATGCATCCGTACCTGCATTAGGTTCTGTCAGCGCGAATGCACCGATCCATTCTCCGGAACAAAGCTTCGGTAAATATTTTTGTTTTTGTTCTTCTGTTCCGAACTGATAGATCGGAGTCGCACACAGCGATGTATGGGCAGATAAAATAACACCGGTTGATGCACAATATTTACTGAGTTCTTCTACCGTCTGAATATATGCCAATGTATCCATGCCGGATCCGCCGTATTCTTCCGGAAATGGGATTCCCATCAGTCCCATCTCTGCCATCATTTTTACATTTTTCATCGGAAATTCTTCTGTACGGTCAATTTCAGCCGCCAAAGGCTTTACTTCATTTACTGCAAAGTCATGAACCATTTCCAATATATCGCGATGTTCCTCATCCTGTTTAAAATTCATAATACTTCCTCCTGCTTACACCATGCATTGCCTATTATTGAGTTTCATCTGTTATAAAATCATAATTTCTCTGCGTATCGATACTATATTAAGATTAAGCCTTCTGTGCTTTAAAAGCTTCAATTAAAGCAGGTACGACTTCATTTAAATTACCAACAATTCCATAATCTGCTACATCAAAAATCGGAGCATCCGGATCTTTATTTACCGCAACGATCGTATCCGCGCCGGAAATACCTGCTACGTGCTGGATCGCACCGGAAATACCAATTGCAAAATATAATTTTGGAGCAACATTCTTACCAGATTGTCCAACCTGGTGCGCATGAGGCATCCATCCGGCATCAACAACTGCACGGCTGCATCCAAGAGTCGCTCCCAGTTCGTCTGCCAGTTCTTTCAGAATACTGAAATTCTCTGCAGAACCAACACCGCGTCCGCCGCTGACAATAATTTCTGCCTCTTCCAGATTAATCGATTCGGAAACTTCTTTTACTCGTTTTACAAGGGAAGTACGAATTTCTTCCGGTGCTACTGCGATATCTTCTTTGATAATGTCACCGGTTGCCGTTTCATCATATGCGCCCTTTTTAAATACCCCAGGACGAACTGTGCCCATCTGTGGACGATTATCCGGACACATGATCGTTGCCATTAAGTTTCCTCCAAATGTTGGACGAGTCCATGCAATGTTTCCGGTTTCTTCATCAATATCAATCGCTGTACAATCTGCAGTCAAACCTGTTTTTAAACGGCAGGATACTCTAGGTCCCAGATCACGTCCGTTATTGGTTGCACCGATCATCAATGTTTCCGGTTTATATTTTTCTACTAATGCAACCATTGCCTTTGCAAAGGCATCGGTTGTATACATTTCATATTCTTCACGGTCAACGATAATTGCGGAATCTGCTCCGTAACAGATTGCATCTTTTGCCACACTTTCTATATTATGTCCAATGACAATTGCTACCAGTTCGCAGCCTTTTTCTTTTGCCAGAGGTTTTGCAACATTGATCAGCTCATAGCCGACATTTTTTGGTTTTCCACATTCTGTTTCAATAAAAACCCAAATATTTTTATAATCCGCAAGATTAGCCATTTTTCAGTCCTCCTTACAAAATTTTCGCATCATAAATTAACTTCACAACCTGGTTTGCTGCATCCGCTGCTTCCATATCCTGCAGCTTCACGCCATTTTTCTCCTTCACAGGTGTATACGTTTTTTTCACTTTTGTAGGAGAACCGCTTAATCCACAGCGTTCAAGGTTAATTGCTGGAATATCATCTTCTGTCAGGACAGGAATTTCTTTTTTCTTCGCTGCCATCTTACTTCTGATCGTTGGGTATCTTGGTTCATATGGCAGTTTTACAACCGTAACAACTGCAGGTAATTTTGTAGAGATCATGTCGTATCCGTCATCACATTCTCTCTTTACCTGGATTTCTCCATCTTCTTCGATGATATCCAGGGCATATGTAATCTGTGGAAGATCCAGATGTTCTGCAATTTCCGGTCCAACCTGGGCTGTATCCCCATCAACCGCCTGTTTTCCACAGAGGATCAGATCAAATTTTAATCCTTCCCTTTCTTCTACTGCTTTAATTGCTTCTGACAAAATATAGCTGGTTGCCAGTGTATCAGAACCGCCAAATTTTCTGCTGGAGATCAAATAGCCTGCATCTGCGCCGACTGCCAGACAACTTTTAATCGCATCTTTTGCCTGTTCCGGTCCCATAGAAATAACAATAACTTTTCCGCCTAATTTTTCTTTCAGACGTACACCTACTTCCTGTGCATAAGTGTCAAACGGATTTACAACACTTGGAACACCTTTACGAACAAGAGTATGCGTTACCGGATCCACCTTAATTTCATTAGTATCAGGTACCTGTTTGATACAAACACAAATATTCATTCCTTTTCCTCCTATATTCTTACAGACGATAACATACTTTACCCGGGTTTAAAATCATCTTCGGATCAAACACACGTTTAATGCCTTCCATGATCGCCATGTTTGTTTCACCAATTGATTCAACAAGATATTTTACCTTTCCGGAACCGATTCCATGTTCTCCGGATACAAGACCGCCGCAATCAATCGCTTCTTTATAAATAATATCAAAGAATTTTTCTACTCTCTTCTTAAATTCATCTTCTTCAAGATCATTGGAACACTGATAAATATGTAAGTTGCCATCACCGGCATGTCCGAAAGATTTAATCTCTAAGCCACATTCTTCACCGGTTTTATTTACAAAAGCAAGATATTCTGCGATTTTATTAACTGGAACAACAACATCACATTCGTCAAGAAGTTTGGTTTCTTCCATGATCGCTTCAAGGAAGGAAGAACGTGCTGCCCATGCATCTTTGATCTTGCCCGGTGTATCAGCAACTAATACATCCATAGCTCCTGCTTCTAAAACAAGTTCTGCTGCTTCTTCAATAAGTGTATCTACCTCATCTTCATTCTTGCCGTCTAACGTTACGAGCAGATAAGCACCGATCTGAACGCCTTCCAGTTCCTGAGGAAATACAGATTTACCGATATAACGCTCAGAAGCTAATACAATTTCTCTCTCCATAAACTCAATTGCCTGTGGATCCATATGTGCCATCTTAAACTTCGGTACCGTCGCAAGCGCTGTATCCAGATCTTCAAATGGAATGATCAGAGAAGCAACTGCCTTTGGAGCCGGAATGATTTTTAATGTCAATTCTGTAATAATCCCCAATGTTCCTTCTGATCCGATCATGAGATTTAGCAGTGAATATCCGGAAGATGTTTTTGATACAGTTGCACCTAAATGCGTAATTTCACCGGTTGGAAGAACTACTGTCATCGCACGAACATAATCTCTCGTTGCACCGTATTTTACTGCCCTCATACCACCGGCATTTGTTGCTACATTTCCTCCGACACAGGCGAATTTTTCTCCCGGATCCGGAGGATATAACATTCCTCTTGTCAGACAATCTTCTGCCAGATCATTTAATAAAACTCCAGCTTCGATCTCAACAACGAAGTTTTCCATATCATAGGATTTAATCTTATTCATTTTTGAAATATCGATCAATACTCCCCCATATAAAGGAACGGCTCCTCCCACAAGCCCGGTTCCTGCACCTCTTGGTGTTACAGGAATATTATTTTCATAGCAGATTTTCATGATCGCAGCCACTTCCTCCGTAGAACGCGGCTGAACTGCCATATCCGGCATATGAGTACCGTAAATCGGCATCTCATCTCTTGCGTAATCCGGATTAATGTCTTCTCCAAGAAAAACATTACTCGAAACGCTTTTAATCTGGTCGATGATTTCCGGTGTTAATTGATTATACATCTTTCTTCCTCCTTGTTTTATTTTCAGAAGCAGTAACCAGCTCCTGAGTGTTTTTATAGTTTATGAATGGCCCTTTTTACAGACCTATAATAGTTCCTGCATAGCAGATGACACCTGCCACTACAACATAAAATACAAAATACTTAAATACCGATCTTAAAATCTCACTTTCAGAACCTACTGCATTAATAGCTCCTGCTCCAATCGCAATTCCCTGCGGACAGATCATCTTTCCAATTCCAGCGCCCATAACATTGGCTGCTGCCATCCAGGATGGATTTAATCCAAGGGACACTGCCGTCTGACTTTGTAATCCGCCAAACAATACACAAGTCGAAGTTCCCGATCCGGTTACGAATGCTCCAAGTGCTCCAATCAGTGGAGAAATGAACGGATAAAATGGACCTGTAGCCACTACAAGCATATTAGCGATATCAGAAATCATTCCACTATATCCCATGATCTTTGCCGTAGCCATAACGCTGCAAATCGTGAGAATCGTTTTCCAATACTTGATCAAAGTTTCTCCCAGCACACGAAGCATTGTCCCAACCGATGCTTTCTGAATAATCCCGCCGATAATTGCTGCAATAAAAATCATCACGCCCGGTGTGTTGATCCAGCTAAATGTCAAGGTACTTCCATTCTCTCCCGCATAAACGATCACAGATGTTGCGATTCCTGCAATCCGGTCATGAATTGGCGGACAGAGCGTCGATGTCAAAATCAACAGGAAAAATATGAGAATAAAAGGACTCCATGCTTTTACGCCTTCCGATATTCCAAAGTCAACCCCCTGGTCTTCTTCTGCCAACTTGATCGCATATTCCCCTTCCGTATCTCGATTTAAAAATCTTGCTGCTGCAACCATACAGATCAGAGATATGATAGAACCAATGATATTCGGCAATTCACACCCAATCACCTGCGCTGCAATAAACCATGGTACAGTAAAAGATAACGCCGCGATCAGAACCATCGGAAGAACGCCTTTTAATGCTTTGATTCCCTGTCCCATAATGCAAACCATAAAAAATGGTGATAAAAAAGTCAGAACAAATTGGATCAATGCAACATCTCCTGCCAAAGGCAGCACATCTAATCCGGTAATAGATGCCAACGTTACCGTTGGAACACCCACAGATCCAAATGCAGTCGGTGTTGAGTTTACAACCAGACATGCAATTACCGCTCTCATCGGATTCAATCCGATACCTGCCAACATAGAAGCCGGTATTGCAACCGCTGTTCCAAACCCTGCCATTCCTTCCATGAAATTACCAAATCCCCATCCAATGATAAGGAGAAGAACCCTCTCATCCATCGAAACTCCAGCCAGCATCTTCTTAATCTTGTCCATCGCTCCTGTTTCTAACGTAAGATTATAGGTAAACAGAGCCGCAACAATCACAAGACAGATTGGCCAAAGTGCATTCAGAATTCCTTCCAGACCAGCTGTAACGGTATTGATCAAACTTAACTTCCAATAAAACATTGCGAGCACTGCCGTTATGATCAAAGCGGCTAAACAGGCTTTATGCCCGGCAATCTTCAGCACACTGAGTGCAATAACAAGCCACAAAATCGGTAGTATCGCAAGAATAAATTTTACAAATAACAATTGAACCGTCCTCCTTCTAATGGGTCACCCAATAATTATATTTTGATTATACCATTTATTTATTTTTATACAATACTTTTCGTTATTTTAAATTATTTTCGTTATTTTTTACAAATTTATATTTTATTTTTTGTTACTAATTCATATATTGGGTTATCCATTTATACCTCATTTCCATCCACTTTTCTTCATTTTTATAGAAAAAATCCGACAGAATTTTGCTGAGCAAACCCTGTCGGATTTTCATATCGTTACTATGTGTTATTTTTCTTTTATAAATTCAAATCTTTAAATAAAATCCATAATTTCTTCTACAGCCTTTCTCTTAGTATGCTTTGCACTTGGCTGACCTGCTTTTCCATCAGCAGGATAACCGATAGGAAAAATTCCGGCAATTTCATATCCTTTCATCTCCGGAAAACGCTCGATTAATTTTTCAGGATCAACCCGTCCCACCCAGGTTGTTCCAAGTCCCTGTTCGCAAATAGCAAATAAAAGATGTGTTCCCACAATGCCTGCATCGATATCGGCAAAATTATGCGCATCTTCTTCCCTTGTCCATGCTTCCTCTGCATTTGTGCCGAGAACCAAAACGGCAGGTGCACCAAAATCGCATTTCGTTGTTTCATTGACCCTTCGAACCCCTTCTTCTGACACAATTGCCCAAATATGAACCGGCTGCGCATTCGTTGCCGTAGGTGCGCTATTAGCAATTGCAATAATTTTCTGAATTTTCTCTTTTTCAACCGGCTTTGATTGAAAGGCTCTCACGGAATATCTTTCGTGTGCTAATTTTTCAAATAACATAACCATACCTCCATCTTCTGATATGACACAGCCAATGCAAGTTTATCGAGCAGCTATTTTATCGCCCATATATGTTTGTCCCCATTGGTACATTTCCAGTAGAATAGGTTCCAATGTTCTTCCATATTCTGTAATGCTATATTCTGTTTTTGGAGGCACAACCGGATATACTACTCTATTGATCACTCCATCTTCTTCTAACTCCCTCAGCTGCTTTGTCAACATCTTCGGCGTAGCCTGAGGCATGAGCTTCTGGAGCTCATGATATCGAAGCGTTTTATTCAATAAATGATATAAGATAATACTCTTGTATTTCCCTCCAATAATACCTAATACTGCATCTATCGGACAATAATAAGTTTTTCTTCTTTCTTGCTTTGACATTATATTTGTTCCTCCATAACAAAACGTAGATATATGCGCATTTCCTTGTGCTGTTACTAATATCAGTATAAATTACAGATATATATATATCAAGTACGCACTTAAAAGTATTATACTACCATAAAAGATAGTATTTATTACTTGTCGAATATCTTATCTTTTTTCTTATTCTGTGCTATAGTAAGGTGGATGATCTGTTCTGAATTTTCACAACTTTTCATCTTAATAAAATGAATAGGATAAAAATAAATGGAAAAAGACTTAACTAAGGGAAATATCACGCAGACTTTGCTTTTTTTTGCAGTTCCGATGATCCTCGGAAATCTATTGCAACAATTTTATAACATTACAGATACGGTCATTGTCGGCCGCTTTATCGGACCAGATGCCCTTGCCGCTGTCGGCAGCGCCTATACGTTGATGACTTTTTTAACTTCCGTCATCATCGGTCTCTGCATGGGATGCGGAGCCCTTTTTTCTCTCTACTATGGCGCAAAAAAGATAAACGAATTGAAAGAAAGCCTCTGGGTATCTTTCTGGCTGATCCTCGCTGTAACCCTGATGATCTACATCATCGTATTTTCATGTACGGATGGCATTTTACAGCTCTTACAGACACCTGCCGAAATCTATGAAATCATGTACGACTACATACGGGTCATTTTTATCGGAATCGGATTTACCTTTTTATACAACTTTTTTGCTTTTGTGCTGCGGGCAATTGGAAATTCTTTCCTTCCCCTGATCTTTCTTGCAGTCTCTACAGTAATGAATATCGTATTAGACCTCTGGTTTGTGATCGGACTTCATTGGGGTGTCGCCGGAGCTGCTGCAGCCACCGTTATCGCACAGGCAGCAGCCGGCGTCGGAATCGTCATTGCTGCTTTTATCCCAAATCGCAAAACAGCAGAGCTGCCTGATACAAACGATCAAACCAGCCTTATTTTCCCGCAAAAGTGCCACAGGCGTATCCGTAAAGAAATGATACGAAAGGTCGGTCAATATGCTTTTTTTACCTGCCTGCAACAATCTGTCATGAATTTTGGCATTCTCATGATCCAGGGACTGGTCAACAGTTTCGGCACTGTCATTATGGCCGCTTTTGCTGCTGCTGTTAAAATCGACACACTCGCCTATATGCCGGTTCAGGAATTTGGCAATGCTTTTTCTCTGTTCTTATCCCAGAACTACGGGGCAGGAAAAAAAGACCGAGTGCGCCAGGGAATCCTTATTTCTGTCCGGATTTCCGTTCTCTTCTGCCTGATCATTTCCGCTATTGTCTGGATATTTGCGCGGTTTTTTATGGAAATCTTTGTCGATGCAAGCGAAACCGCTATTATCGATGAGGGAATTCGCTATCTGCACATCGAAGGCGCTTTTTACTGGGGTATCGGCTGCCTCTTTCTCCTGTACGGCCTCTACCGGGCTATCGGAAAACCGAATATGTCCCTTGTGCTGACTGTGATCTCGCTTGGAACACGCGTTGCTCTTGCTTATTTGCTGGCTCCTTCTACTCCGCTCGGCGTTACCGCTATCTGGTGGGCCATTCCGATCGGATGGATCCTCGCCGATCTGACCGGATTTTTATATTACAAAAGAACAGTGAAATAAATAATTGCCGGAGCTAATGCTCCGGCTTCACGTTGTCTGCTATTTTAAAATTCATCGTTTCCACTTTCTAAAAACCCTTTTTCGCCGTTTTTTATAATCCTGTTCGATCTCATGCTTCCATTCCGCACCCATCCTGGTTTGATCCGGAGATGCGCACCGCATTTTAGAAATTGTTTCGCTTACTACACGATAATTTGTCGCAATTCCCTGACTATCATTTTGAAACGTAACGGAACGGTCTGCACCAATCCCAAAACTGCCGGCCTCTTTAACCGCATCCATATTCGCACCGAGGAATAAAAATTCCCATCCGTATTGTTCTTTTTCCAATTCAATCATCTGTTTAATCCGGCTTCTGGAATATTCCCGGCTGGCATTTTCTAAACCATCCGTTGTAATCACAAAAATCACTTTTTCCGCTCTTTCTGCATCCGGCAGATGTTTCTGGATGAGTGCCATCTGATGGATCGTTCTTCCCATCGCATCCAAAAGGGCGGTACACCCTCTTACATAATAATCCTTGGATGTCAGCGGTTTTACCTGCCGGATCGGAAAACGATCATGAATCTGCTCATATCGATCATCAAACAAAACCGTTGTAATATGGGCATCCCCTTTTTGTTTTTTCTGTCGCTCCAGCATAGCATTAAATCCGCCGATCGTGTCGCTCTCCAATCCTGCCATAGAACCGCTTCGATCTAAAATAAAAACTAATTCTGTCAATCCTTTTTTCATTGCAACCTCCTGCTCTAACTTCTTTTCTATAACAGGAGTATAGCAGACGGACAGATACTTATGGTCGCATCCGAAGCGACATTTTCATCCTCCGATCAGCGGCTGTTCATAAGAAAACAGAACTTCATTAATTTCGAACACATCATATATCCGATTTTCCAGGAAAAACTGAATGATCACATCAAATTTCGTACTGTCGGAAAAACTGAATCCTGCTGCCTTCATCAGATCTTTGGCTTCATCCAGCGATAATTCGAGCGCGATCGCAAATGCGATCACCGTCTTTCTATTCGGCGCATACTCAGCATTCTTTCTGATCTTGGAAAAATGTCTTCGATCGATATTCGCTTTATGATAAATTTGTGCATCAGTATAACCCTTTTCATCGATCAATCGAAGTAACATTTGTGAAAATGTTTCTCCCATATGCTTCATCAGATCTTCGAGTTTTCTGCCTTTTTTCTTCGCAGTCATTGGAACAGATGCGCCCATTGGCATCATAGAAACATCCTCATGTTCTATCATCCATTCCCGCTGCCGCATCTGCGGTGAATGATAAACTTCTTCTTTTGATTTCACATAATGATCGTCAATATATTCTTCTATGGCATGAAATAATTTCCGACTTATCTTAACGGAATTCTGATCATACAGAACCATATAGATGCGCATATCATGTTCTATTAAAAAATCGCTGATCGCGGAAATTGCCACATTCAAAGCCTTATCTTTCGGGTAGCCGTAGCTTCCGGAGGAAAGAAGCGGAAAAGCGATCGACTCTGCCTGGTACTCTTTGGCAAGCTTCAGAACCTCCATATAAGTATGATAAAGCCGCTTTTTTTCTCCGAAAAATCCGCCTCTCCATACGGGACCGACGGCATGGATAATGTATTTTGCAGACAGGCCGAATCCCTCTGTAATCACTGCCTTGCCTGGAGCACAGGATCCGATCTTTCTACAGGCCTCTGTCAGCTTTTCTTCCCCTGCAGCCAGATAGATCGCACGGCTCGTTCCGTCTCCCTGCTGCAGTTTCGTATTTGCGGGATTGACAATCACATCCGCATGTACTTTTGTAATATCATCTCTAATCAGTAAAAATGGCATTTGGACACCTCAATCAAAAATCAATCAAAACAACAGAAGTATTTTTAACGATCTTACCATCCCTTTTATCATGCTACGTATTTACTCTCATTATATTCCTGTAATTTTGTTATTACAAGACCCTTTTCCTAAAACCGATGTACCTGTTATCTTGACAAATATATATCGCAGTGCTATACTTATATATATCGAAGTACGATGCATTGTATTATTGAGTGAGGTGATATACATGGATGATCATATCAGGAAAGTATATGTTCCGATGACTGAGACTGGCTTCTACATTCTGCTGTGTCTGCGAAAAGAAACGCATGGATACGGCATTGTTCAGCAGACGGAACGGTTAACAAACGGTGAGATCCGCCTCAGTCCAGGAACCTTATATGGAAGTTTATCAAAAATGGAAAAGGACGGTCTGATCGAATTTGTCCGAAAGGAAGAAAAACGCAAAATTTATCGAATCACTGCACTCGGAACACAGGTGCTTGACCTTGAAATGAAGCGAATCGAACGTTTGTACAATAGTATGAAGGAGGCAAGACAACATGAATGATGTAAAACTGGAATGGAGATTTTTCACGATCGTAGAGTGGAAAAAAGAAGAACAGTATCTTAGAGAACAGCACAAAAAAGGCTGGGAGTTTGTCAAGCTCAATTTGTTGGGATTATATCATTTTAAAAAATGTGAGCCAAAAGACGTCATCTATCAATTGGACTATAACCCGGAAAGTGTTACAAATAAAGAAGATTATATTCAAATGTTTGAGGATTGCGGCTGGGAATATCTACAAAATTATGTCGGTTACAGCTATTTTCGAAAACCAGCTTCTGACGCAGAGGAAAATGAAGAAATTTTCTGTGACGATGCATCCCGGCTGGATATGATGAAACGGGTATTTCGACGACGGATTATCCCGCTCATCGGAGTCCTCTTTCTGATCATACTTCCTGAACTCTATCTGCAAAGCCGCTTTGACACCGTTTATCATCATATTCTTTTCATTGTATTTTGCTTGTTTTTGATCCTATATCTCGTATTGCTTGCTATATTTTTTTATCAATTCTGGAATTATTTTCGATCTGTTTCTTAACTTACCGGCATACGCTTTATGGATATTCATATTTTGCGGATGGCGCCAAACAAAAAGGGGAACCCGTGTTTCCCCTTTTGTATTTGTATGATTATGATGGTGATCCCATGAAATCTGTGCCTATTTTCCAAATGTATTGCTGCTTTTTGCCGCTGCTTTTGCCGACATTGTATTTGTCGATGAGAATAACGAAGACGTCGGCGCGACCGGACACATCAGTACTCTTCCGCTTCCCCGGTACACATTCACAAGTCCTTCTCCGCTGACCGCAGATCCGACTAATGTTTTTGTTGAACGCTCAACCGTAAAATCAAGATTCGAAGACCAACAAACAGCCAGATTGCCATCGATCTTTAATTCGTCATCCTCCAGGATCACTTCAATCAACTCTTCTTCTGGAACATTGCTTTCCAACGCAGCGATTCCACTGCCCTGAAGACTGAGATTAAACAGTCCTTCTCCGCCTAAGACGGCCGACGATACATTTTTCCTTGCTGTCACCTTACTTTTCACACGCGAATCGCATGCAAGAAACATACCATCTTCGATCGTCATTCCTATATTTCCCCATTTTGATAAATCTTCCAAAATAATATATTTATAAGTCGGTTCTAAAACCAAATATCCCTCACCGACATATTCCGGTTTCACGGCCGTTTCTTTTGTCACCGCTCCTTTTATCGCCTTGCCAAAAAGATCTCCGATTCCTTTTACCCCTGAAGTTGCCCGAACACGACCGCCCATCCACTGCATTGCACCTGCCTGGATAATTGCAGAATGTTCTTTATCAATATCGATCACAACCTGTCTTCTTCTGACATTCATTTTACTCATAAAATATTCCGCTTCTGCGTTCGCCGGCGAAACACTGGCATCCTGCTGATATTCCAAAACATGAAAATTTCCTGCCGACTGAATAAATCTTCGATTAGCATTTTCTAAATTTACAACTCTCATAATAACCACTTTCCTCCATATAAAAGTATATTTTACTCTTTAAGAAATGTTCTTGTTCTCTCCATAATATCTTCTAAATTTACAATATCCTCATGTACACTTCCGGTCTCCAGCGAATGATTCGCATCCTCATAAACGTTGACCGGTATTCCCCTGTCTTTACTAAGTGCCACGATCTTATCCGCTTTACTCCATTGGTCTTTCGTGCCGATAAATGCAATTGCATTTTGAGGTTCAAAAACAAAGGTCTGGTCTAAAGGCGTATACAGCACATGGCGACAGACAATCCCATGTTGTTTTGCATAGGCCGAAGCAATGATCGTGCCGACGCTTTTCGAAATGAACAAAACCTTATCATAATTTTGGAAATTTATTTCGGAAAGCTTCTGCTCCGCCTGCATATATAATTCCTGAAATACTTTCTGCATCCTGTCCGCATTTCCCCTGAGATTTCCTTTTATATCGGTCGAATAGGACAGGCGGATACACTTCTCATAACCTTTTTCAGCTGCAAGCTTTTGTGCATAATAGAGAAGCGGCTTGTCACAATGATACCCGATTCCCGGGAAAAAGACTGCCATTTTATTCATTTTTGGATCATCTCCTTTTACCGCATATCAATAGCTTTTTTCTCATTCTACCCAATCTTGCTCAAAAAGGCAATGCATGTTTACCGTGCAACAATAAAATATAAAATAATTATTAATTTTCTGAAAATAAAATATACTAATATAAATTTTCTTTCATTTTATTGTTATTTACTTGTATTTCTTCTCCAAATTTTGTACGATAATAGTAATTTAAAAAGAAGGAGGTACGTTACTATGAAAGGTTATGCAATGTTGAAAATCGGTGAGTCCGGCTGGATTGAAAAAGACCGTCCGACATGCGGTCCGATGGATGCGATCTGTAAACCACTCGCTGTAGCAATCTGTACATCTGATGTGCATACGCTATGGGAAGGCGCGATCGGCGAACGCCATAACATGATTCTCGGACATGAATGCTGTGCCGAAGTGGTGGAAACCGGCTCTCTAGTCAAAGATTTTCAGCCTGGAGATAAAGTTCTCGTTCCTGCCATTACACCTGATTGGAATTCACTGGAAGCTCAGGCAGGCTATTCGATGCATTCCGGCGGTATGCTCGCCGGTTGGAAATTCTCTAATTTTAAAGATGGTGTATTCTCTGAATACTTCCACGTTAATGATGCGGACGGCAATCTGGCACTGCTTCCGGAGAACATCGATCCAGTTGATGCATGTATGCTCTCCGATATGGTTCCTACCGGATTCCATGGAGTTGAATTGGCAGATGTACAATTTGGAGATTCGGTTCTTGTCATCGGCATCGGCCCGGTTGGACTTATGGCAGTAGCCGGAGCGAATATGAGAGGTGCTTCCCGCATCATCGCAGTCGGCACCAGACCGGTCTGTGTGGAAGCAGCAAAAGGATACGGCGCATCGGAATTTGTCAATTACAAAAATGGATCGATCGAAGATCAGGTTCTTGACATGACAGATGGAAAAGGAGTTGACAAAGTTATCGTTGCCGGCGGCGGATGCGAGACATTTGAATCTGCCATTAAATGCCTGAAACCGGGTGGAAAAATCGGAAATGTAAACTATCTTGGAAGTGGCACTTATGTTAATATTCCTCGTGTAGAATGGGGTGTTGGCATGGGACACAAACAGATCAACGGCGGACTGATGCCTGGCGGACGTCTTCGTATGGAAAAACTCGGAGCTCTTGTAGCTGCAGGAAAACTCGATGTACATCCACTGGTATCCCATGTATTTGACGGATGGGAACATTTGGAAGAAGCTTTATTCCTTATGAGAGATAAACCTAGAGATTTGATCAAACCTGTCGTAAAAATCCAGGAGTAGTCAGGGGTTCGAATGAAAATACTTGTCGTATCCGGCTTTTTGGGCGCCGGAAAAACAACTTTTATCAAAGAAATGTCAAAACAGACCGGTCGTGACTTTGTCGTTATGGAAAACGAATATGCCGAGGCCGGCATGGATCGTGCTTTTCTTGAAGAAGAGAAACAAATAAATGTCTGGGAGCTTACAGAAGGTTGTATCTGCTGTTCTATGAAGAACGATTTCGCCACATCGATCCTGACGATCGCGAACACATTAGATCCGGAATATCTCATCGTAGAACCCACCGGTATCGGTGTTCTCTCCAGTGTTATGGAAAATATCCGTCAGATTGAATACGAACGCATTACACTGCTTTCTCCGGTAACCATCATCGATGCAAACACGTTTGCACGCTGCATGGCAGAATACCGGGATATTTTTCAAGATCAGATTGCTGCCGCCGGCACGATCGTCATATCAAAGCGATCGTTTGCAGATAGCGAAGAAGCCGAACGCTTCTGCCGGCGGCTGCGGGATATCAATCCTGAAGCGGACATCCGTCTGGAACATTACTCCAAATCAGATACGTCCTGGTGGGACATGCTTCTTTCCACAGATTACCATGGAAATGTGATTCATGGTCCACAGAATGAGGAGTCTGATCTGGAAACTCTCAGTATCCATGATATTTCGCTTACCGATCCCATGCAGCTGCTTTTTATTCTCGAAAAGCTGGTGCAGGGACAATACGGAGATATTTTCCGTGCAAAAGGTGTTGTAAATTTGTCCAACTGCTGTCTTCGCTTTGATGTTGTCGATGGAATGTACAGCATCACCGGATTTGAAGGCGAAGAAAGATGCAGTGGTGTCTTTATCGGAAAACATCTCAAACGAAATCTCCTGAGAGAAATATTCATTCCGAATTTATGCTTCCAGCCTACAAACAGAATTAGAAAAAGACCACAAAAATATATTTTCAGATAAACCGAGAACAACAAATCCCTCTATAAACAAGATTTCTCATCCTGCTTTATAGAGGGATTGTTTTATAACCATCTATCTGAGGGGATATTATTATTTTTGTTCATCGACTGGCGGAACCATTTTTACGTACTGTTTCAACATTTCCGGTGTACTGTGATAGTAACGTTTCTTCTGATCTATATCTGCAATTTCTTTCATTTCCTCTTCTGTCAGTTCAAAATCAAACAGATCAAAATTATCTTTAATATGAGCCGGATTTTTGGATCCCGGAATTACAACATTACCATCCTGGATATGCCAGCGCAGAATGATCTGTGCATTGCTCTTGTTATATTTCTTACCCAGCTTTGCAAATTCCGGTTCTTCGATCAACGTTTTATCTCCATGTCCTAACGGATACCATGCCTGAATAACGATACCTTCTTTTGCTAACAGTTCTTTTAATTCTTTTTCCATTAACTGATATCCGGCAACGTAATTTCCGGCCGGCTGATGGATCAGTAATAAATCAATATAATCGGTATCCAAACGTTCCAATGTTTTCTCTACTGCATCTTCCTGTTCATAGAAGGAAGGCCATAATTTTGTTTCCAAAAAAATTTCTTCTCTCGGTACCCCTGATTTTTTCATTGCACGTCCCACTGCTTTTTCATTCACATAAGCATTCGCTGTATCGATCAGCCGATAACCGCATTCCAATGCAGAAAGAACCGATGCTTCTGCTTCATCCGGAGATAATAAAAATGTTCCGATTCCTGCCATTGGCATTTTTACCCCATTATTTAAAGTTGCAAATTCCATAAAACAACATCCTTTCTATCTTTTTACTGTCTTTTTAAATGTCGGAACGTATACTTATACATTCCGAGAGAAATTGGAAGCATGACCAATTCTACGATTAACTGCGTCCAGATCATCCCATACAACCCTACCGTGAAATCCATAAAGATCAGAAGCGGGATATTGGCTGACGTAAACGGAACTGCAATACAGGCGATTCGTAAGAAGCTGACTTCCCGCATTCTCTTATAATTCCCGGAAGCAAAGTTATAGCCAACCAGCGGCATAAATCCCTGACATAAGCCCATGGATATGTTCAGAGGGAACTGATCAATCCTCTTTACAATTCCATAAGCCGCTACCGGAATATCACCATAGCCGGCTGCCAGTTTGATGATCACCATATTTGATGCATTTCCAAGCGTTGTGGCAAGTGCGGAGGCAAGACCCACAGAAAAGATCTGACGGATAAAACGAAAGGAAAAATAGTTTGGCCGTAAGGATACTGCGGTACGTTTTTTCAAACGCAAATAAATGACTATAAAAAAAACTACCGATGCCAGGTTGGAACATGCGGTCGCAATTGCTGCTCCGGCTACATCCAGATGAAAACCGAAAATCAGAACGGGATCTAAAACTACATTTAAAATGCCGCCAAACATCATTCCGATGCTTGCCTGTCTGGCATGCCCTTCGCTTCTTAACAGATTTCCCATCGTCAGACTCAACATAGTCGGTACGCCGCCCAATACGACAACCCAGAGCAGATAACTCTGCGCATATCCGTAAGTACCGGAACTGGCCCCCAGAAAGCTCAGCAGGGGATGACGGAACAAGTAAGTAAGAAGGGAAAATAAAAGAGTAGTGATCCCTCCTCCCCAGATGCTGAACGCAGAAACATATTTTACGTCCCGATGATTGTTGCTTCCGATCATTCTGGAAATCAGGCTCCCTCCTCCGAGCCCAAATAAGTTTCCAAGAGCAGTCAGCAGATTAAACCACGGAGACACTAACGATACTGCAGCTACCATATAGGGATTTCCCATCTGTCCTACGAAAAACGTATCCGCCAGATTGTAGATCATCGTTACGATCTGACCGATGATCGTCGGAACTGCCAGTGTTGCTACTGCTTTAGGAACCGGCATTTTTTCAAATAGTTCCTCTTCTGATCGTTCTTTCTTCATTTTATCCGCCTTCTTTCTCTTTTTTTATTATAGGATAGAAGAAAGATTTATTGAAGAAACAATAAGTTTTCAGGTGTATACCGAAAGGTGTTAATTTCAATTTTTTCAGATATGATATCTTTCTCTTAAATCATGTGCAGCAAATGCTGCATGATCAATGTCATCATTGTAATACCGATCCAGCAGGAAAATCCGAGTAGAATCGGTCGAAGACCGCTTTTCACCAGCCTTACAATATTTGTATTAAATCCGATTGACGTCATCGCCATTACAATAAAAAACTTAGACAGCTCTTTCAATGGCGAAAATACATCCGGAGAAACGCCCACTGACACTGCAATTGTTGTGATCAGACTTGCGCCTATAAAAAACAAGATAAAAAATGGAAACACCTTTTTCATCGAAACGGTTCCACCTTCTGCTGAACCAGCTTTTCGCACCCGGAAAAATGCAAGCGCTAATGTGATCGGAATGATCGCCAACGTACGAGTTAATTTTACGGTAACCGCTTTATCCAGTGTCTGACTTCCCAGCTGATACATGCTATCCCAGGTAGAAGCAGCTGCCGTTACCGAAGATGTATCATTTACCGCAGTTCCTGCAAAAATCCCGAAACTCTCCCCGGAATGTGTCGAAAATCCAAGTGCCGCCCCAAGCGCAGGGAAGATCAGTGCAGCAAGAATATTAAAAAGAAAAATAACTGAAATTGCCTGCGCCACGTCTTCCTCATCGGCATCAATAACCGGTGCCGTCGCTGCGATCGCGGAACCGCCGCAAATAGATGATCCCACTCCGATCAACGTCGAGATCTTTTCCGGTATACGCAGCACTTTTTGTAAAACATAGGCGATCACAAGCGAAGTCGTAATCGTACAGATGATAATCGGAAGAGACTGCTTTCCTGTTTGCATCACAACGCTCAGATTCATTCCAAATCCAAGCAGGATTACGGCATACTGCAAAATCTTTTTTGACGTAAAAGACACTCCCGCTTCTAACGACGCCCGGTTCTTAACAAGAAGCGCACAGATCATTCCTGTCAAAATACCAAATACCGGACCTCCAATTACCGGAAATCTTTTTCCGAGCAGCGCTGCCGGTACAGAAAGTACCAGACAAAATAATAACCCTTTCCCATTCTTTTTTATAAATTCCATTATTTTTCCTCCTAACTAATTCCATTATTAATTTATATATTGCATTGCCAATGACAGCAATTTTTTCCAGATATTACGATAACTCCGAATTATCATTTTGTAAAATTATAATAATTGATATATTAATAAATATTTGTTATGATTAGGCAGAGGAGGAAGCACTATGATTGATGTTCGAGTGAAGACTTTTTTGACAGTTTGCTCATATATGAATTTTACCCATGCTGCGGAAAAATTACACCTCACGCAGCCTGCAGTTTCTCAGCATATCAAATATTTAGAAAAATACTATGGCACAACCTTGTTTATTCGTGAAAAACGAAATCTGACACTCACCCCGGCGGGGGAGATATTAAGACATGCCCTGGAAGCGATGCAAAACGACGAATCAACGATTCAAAAAAGAATACAAGAAAGCATGACCGGACAAAAAACATTAACTTTCGGAGTCACCATGACCATTGGAGAATACGCTGTCGTACCGGCGCTCGCCCGCTTTATTAAACAGCATCCGGAGACCAATTTCCATATCCGGTACGGGAATACACAGGTTCTGTTAAATGCACTAAAAAACGGAAGTATCGATTTTGCCATTGTCGAGGGTTATTTCCCAACAAATTATTATCATACAAGAATTTATAGAACAGAAGAATACGTTGCAGTAACCGCCAAAAACCATAATTTTGCCGGTCCGGTCCGGTGCCTGCAGGATCTGACAAAAGAGTGTCTGCTGATCCGCGAATCCGGCTCCGGAACACGGGAAATCCTGACCAGGATGTTAGCTTTAAATAACCTATCGGTTTCTGATTTTCCGCATTATGTAGAAGTGGAAAATATTCATACGATCGTA
The DNA here is from genome assembly GCA_018715775.1 of Candidatus Fimousia stercorigallinarum. Taxonomy (GTDB): domain Bacteria; phylum Bacillota; class Clostridia; order Lachnospirales; family Lachnospiraceae; genus Fimousia; species Fimousia stercorigallinarum. The sequence continues at coordinate 59,556 of DVKZ01000136.1, forward strand.
TCCCTATTGAAACAGGATTGCGGAATCTCCTTCTTATATAAAACTGCAGTAGAAAAAGAATTGCAGAGAGACCAGCTCGAACTCATTCATCTACCGGATATGAAAATCCAACACGATTTTACGTTCTTATGGAATAAAGGCAGTATCTTTTCCGACGAATATGAGCGGATCTGTATGGAATTGCAGATGAGGTAAACTCTTATTAAACCCAAACAGGGCTGTCGGTTAATACTGATTCAGGTCTCTAACATGAAAGGAAGATTATTCTACATTGGGATTCGCTCAATCCTGAATCCCCAGCATGGACAGACTTCCATGTTTACTGCAGAAAAAGTAAAAAAGTTCCTTTCTCCCGTAGACAAACTTCCATGTCTACGGCTGAAAAACTAAAAAGGTTCCTTTCTCCCGTAGACAAACTTCCATGTCTACGGCTGAAAAACTAAAAAGGTTCCTTTCTCCCGTAGACAGACTTCCATGTCTACGGCTGAAAAACTAAAAAGGCTCTTTTCTC
>DVKZ01000137.1 GCA_018715775.1 Candidatus Fimousia stercorigallinarum
CGATCATATCTGTTACAAGTAATATCAACTATTATGTGGGATGATATATATGAAATTAATTCAAATCTGTTTAATGTTTTTTATTATGTATACGCTTTTACAGGAATTACTTCCATCCGGGCCGTTCCGGCGGTATATGAAATTTATGGGAGGAATGATCTTTCTGCTGCTGTTTGTACAGAATTTGTTTCAGCTGGAAAAAGAGCTTCCGCTGTTATATAAAAATTATTATCGAAGGGCAGAAGCAGAAGTATGGGATGAACGTGGAAAAGAAATTTTATACGAAGAATACCGGGAACAGATGGAGATACAGATTCAGGAATTGCTTGAGCAGGAAGGATATGATATCAGGACAGTCTCTGTCAATCTGGAAGAACAGCAGGTGGATACAATCTCAGTCCGTTTAGATCATGCAGATCAATATGATATGATCCGAGTGAAAAATATACTTCAGGAAGTCTATTCTTTAGAAGAATCTCATATAAATATAAAATCATAGGTGAATATTTATGAAAAAAATTGTACAGCAAATCGGAATAAAAAGGGCATTGATCTTACTGGCAGCGGGTCTGTGCCTGATTTTTCTCAGTATTCCGTCTGCCGGAACAAAAGAGGAGGAAACGAAAACTTCTATAGAAGAAACGGATGAACAAAATGACGTCCGAGAATTGGAAGAACGGCTGGTGGAGATTTTGTCGACCGTTGAAGGGGTCGGGAAAGTGGAAGTTATGATCACTTTAAAATCATCCAAAGAATCGATTCTGAATAAAGATACGCCATACGAAGAAGAGGAAGAAACGAGCGGTGACAGTACGAGAAAATCGGTCAGCAGCAATGAGGAAACGGTTCTGATCGAACAAAACGGAGAAAGTGTGCCATATGTCGTAAAAGAACTGGAACCGGAAATTGAGGGAGTTGTGGTGATTGCCCAGGGAGGTGAGAATGCATCTGTACAAAAGAATATAACAGAAGCGGTAACTGCATTATTTGATGTGTCTGTGAATAAAATAAAAGTGTTGAAAATGGAGGATGGTTCATGAAATTTTTCAAAAAATGGAAACAAAAAAAGCAGATTATGGTAGCCCTGTTAGCGTTGTTGATCGCTGCGGCAGGATATGTTAATTATTCCGGATTTGAATTTGCTACAAAAGAAACATCCAGTACAGAAGTAAGCAATGAGACAGTAAGTGTGAATGATGATGAGACGCCGGTCGGAGAAGCGGTGTTAACGTCGGCAGAGGTTGCAAATTATGTTGCTCAGGCGAAGCTGACAAGAGAACAGACGCATGAAAAAGCAAAAGAAACGTTAGAAGAAATGATTTCCAATAATTCTCTAAGTGAAGCACAACGCCAGGAAGCGACGACAAAATTAACACAATTAAGCGAAAACCTGGAAAAAGAAGTCGCTGCTGAAGAATTGCTTGGATCGAAAGGATTTTTAAACAGCATTGTCAGCATCAGTGATGCGAGTACGGATGTCATGATCCAAAAGCAGGAAATTTCCAAAGTAGAGAAAGCACAGATTGAAGATATTATTATGCGAAAAACAGGCTGCGCGGTGGACGATATTGTGATCACGACGATCCAAACAGATGATTAAAACACTTTGCAAAAGATAATATGTTTGATATAATATACATAAGTTTATGCATAAAATACTAGGAGGCAAATCTATGGATTACAAAAATGGATATCATGTGAATAAAAACAGCACCATAGGCGCGATAAAAATTGCTGATGAAGTAATCATGGGAATCGCAGCGATTACTGCAAGAGAAGTAAAAGGCGTTGCCAGATTAAGCGGTAATAATTTATATAAAAAAATGAAAGGCGTAAAAGTTTCCGTAGAGGATACTGTAAAAGTAGAGATGACGATGGAATTAGATTATGGCGTAAGTATACCGGTTGTTTCAGAAAAAGTGCAGGATAAAGTTAAGACAGCAATTGAAAGTATGACAGGATTAGAAGTATCGGAAGTAAATGTTCGTATAGCTGGTGTTGCAATTGAGGAAGAATAAGGCGTAGGCGGGACTGGTAACAGCCCCGTTCCTTTTTACGCAAAGGAATCAATGAGATTAAAGGAATGGAAGAATTATGAAAAGAAGTGAAATGCGTGAGCATATTTTTCGTATTATTTTTCAGATGGAATTTGCAGATGCGGAAGAGAGAAACGAAAAGATCACACTCTATCTGGAAAGTCTGAAAGATATTTCAAATAAAGAGTTTACTTATATTAAGAAAAAGACAGAAGATATTTTTATGCGAATTGAAGAAATTGATGCTACGATTGAATCAATTTCGACCGGATGGAAAATAAACAGACTGGGCAAGGCAGAGCTTGCCATTTTAAGGGTTGCGGTATATGAAATGAAATTTGATGATGATATTCCGGAAAAAGTTGCGATCAATGAAGCAGTAGAACTTGCAAAACACTATGGAAACGAGCAGTCTCCGAGATTTGTGAACGGTGTTCTTGCAAAGTTAGCAACGGAATGATCTGATCGATGAAAAATATATATTCTGTTTCTCAGATTAATGCATATATCCGACGGATGTTCAGCAGTGATTATGCGTTGAATCATATTTATATTAAAGGGGAAGTTTCGAACTGCAAGTACCATTCATCCGGACATATTTATTTTTCCATCAAAGACGCGAGAAGTTCTTTGGCCTGCATTATGTTTGCCAATGCGCGCAAAAATGGATTGAAATTTCAAATGCAGGATGGACAGACAGTCGTTGTCGGGGGTAATATTAATGTCTTTGAAAGAGACGGCACGTATCAATTATATGCATCGGAGATCATACTAGATGGGATCGGAGCCCTCTATGAAGAATATGAACGTTTGAAGATGGCGTTGTATGAGGAAGGGTTGTTTGATCATGAGATTAAGCAGCCGATTCCGAAAAATCCGAAAAAAGTAGGAATTGTTACAGCCAAGACCGGAGCAGCGATTCGGGATATTGTAAGTGTCGCGAAAAGAAGAAATCCTTATGTTCAGCTGATCCTGTACCCTGCAAAAGTTCAGGGAGAAGGTGCCGGACAATCTGTTGCACAAGGTATCCGCGTGCTGGACCAGATGGGACTGGATACGATCATTATTGGACGGGGCGGCGGTTCGATTGAGGATCTTTGGGCATTTAATGAAGAAATTGTCGCAAGAGCCATTTACGAAGCGAAAACGCCGATCATTTCGGGCGTGGGACACGAGACGGATACGACGATCGCCGATTATGCGGCTGATCTGCGTGCGGCAACACCGTCGGCAGCAACGGAACTGGCGGTTCCGAATATCCGGGAATTAGTAGCCGAAATAGAAGGATACAGATATCAGTTGAAACAGCAGATGAACCGAATCTTGACGGGATATGAGCATCAATTGTTTCAATACCAAAAACGGCTTCATCTTCTCAACCCGAAAAATCGGCTAAAGCAGCAGAATATGCGCTTAGAGCAGTTAAAACTCCAGATGGAACACTGTTTTTCCCATAAACAGGAACAATGTCGTCACCAGTTGCAGATGTATGCGGAAAAACTGCAGGGTTTGTCGCCACTTGCGAAATTGACAGGCGGGTATGGATATGTAACGGATAAAGATGGTAATCCGATGCTTGGCATTGCACAGGCACAAGTAGATGAGAATATGAAGATCTTATTTTCCGATGGACAGGTACGGGCGAAGATCATAGATGTGTCAAAGAAACAGATCGGATGAAAGGAGCATAATGGCTAGAAAAAAATTTACAGTAGAACAGGCTTTTGAGGAATTAGATGCAATTGTTGAAGAACTTGAAAAGGAAGAAACATCGATCAATGATGCATTAAAACTGTATACAAAGGGTGTTAAATTAGTAAAGAGATGCCAGGACAGCCTGGATGCAATAGAAAAAGAATTAATTATACTAGAAGAAACGGGGGAATCATTATGACGATGAGAGAAGAAGTAGCTGCAAGAGCAAAAGAAGTTGATAAGATTATTATGCCAATGATGCCGGATATTATCGGACCGCAGAAAACTATCTATGAAGTGATGGAATATACGATGTCTGCCGGCGGTAAAAGGATCCGTCCGCTGCTGATGTGGGAAACCTATAAAATGTTTGGCGGAACATCGAAAGTGATCGAACCATTTATGGCTGCGATTGAAATGATCCATACGTATTCTCTGATCCATGATGATCTGCCATGTATGGATAATGATGATTATCGTCGCGGGAAAAAGACAGCACATGTTGTGTATGGAGAGGCAATGGCGCTGCTTGCCGGGGATGCTCTTTTGAACTTTGCATTTGAAACAGCAGCAAAAGCATTTAATTACACGGATCATTTACAGGATGCAGCGAAAGCGATGCAGATTCTCGGTCAAAAAGCAGGTGTTTTCGGAATGATCGGCGGTCAGGTTGTAGACATTGAAATGGAAGGGAAACCATTGACGATGGAACTTGTGGAATTTATTGACCGGAAAAAAACGGCTTCTTTGATTGAAGCGTCGATGATGATCGGTGCAGCACTTGCTGGAGCAGGTGATGGTGAGATACAGATGATGAAGCGGATCAGCCGGAAAATCGGCATGGCATTCCAGATTCAGGATGATATCCTGGATGTGATCGGTACCGAAGAGGAGCTGGGCAAACCGGTAGGAAGTGATGCCAAAAATAATAAGACAACGTATGTTTCTTTAACAGGCATTGAGAATGCACAGGCAGAAGTGAAACGTCTCTGTGAAGAAGCAAAACAGCAGTTAGAATTATTTATCGGTGAAGATGATTTTATTATGGATCTGATCACGTATTTGATTGACAGAAAAAATTAACAGTATTACATGGCGGTGTCAGTTTATGACATCGTCATGTGCCGTTACATCATGATTTACAGAAAGGTTACAATATGAAAGAACGTTTGGATGTCATGCTCGTAAAACGCGGGCTTGCAGAGTCCAGAGAGAAGGCGAAAGCAATCATCATGTCCGGGATCGTCTATGTTGACGGACAAAAAGAGGACAAGGCGGGAACAACATTTTCCGATGATGTTAAGATTGAAGTAAGGGGTAAGACTCTGCGGTATGTGAGCAGAGGCGGTCTGAAACTGGAAAAAGCGATGGAACAGTTCGGAATTGAATTGGAAGGAAAGGTCTGTATGGACTGCGGAGCTTCCACAGGCGGATTTACCGACTGTATGCTCCAAAACGGAGCGATAAAAGTTTATTCCGTTGATGTCGGGCATGGACAGCTCGCGTGGAAGCTGCGGAATGATGACCGCGTTGTTTGTATGGAAAAAACAAATATGAGGTATGTGACAGAAGAGGATATTGAAGAATTGGCTCAATTTGTATCAATTGATGTTTCCTTTATTTCCTTGAAAAAAATACTGCCGGCCGTTCGTAGGATTTTAACGGATGACGGTGAAGTTGTGGCGCTGATCAAGCCTCAATTTGAAGCCGGAAGGGAAAACGTCGGGAAAAAGGGCGTTGTCCGTGATAAAAAAGTGCATGAAGAGGTAATCACTATGATCACGCAATTTGCAGTGGAACATAGTTTTCAGCTGTTACATCTAGATTATTCTCCGATCAAAGGACCGGAAGGGAATATCGAATATTTATTACATATGAGAAAATTGGAAGATGGAACATTTGATAAAGATTATGATCTACATATCCATCAGGTCGTAGAAGATTCTCATAAGGCATTATAGAAAGAGAGAGACTTCGGAGTGAGACATTTTTTAATAGCAACAAATCCGGATAAGGATATCAATTTAAAATTAACGACAAAGATATTGGATTATCTGGAACAAAAAGAGGCGGATGCCTATGTTGTTTCGGATATTTACCGAACAGGGATTGATAAAGATAAAATACCCAAAGAAACGGAATGCGCGATCACGCTTGGAGGAGACGGAACAATCCTGCAGATGTCCCGGGCGCTGCGCGGATTGAATATTCCGGTAATTGGCGTAAATTTAGGAAATGTTGGTTTTCTGGCGGAAATTGAGCCCTCGGAAATGCAGCAGATGTTGGATGGTCTGCTCAATGATGAGTATCGGATTGAAAAACGGATGATGCTTCAGGGACAGGTGATACACTGTGGTCAAGTGATCGGTGACGAATCTGCTTTAAATGACATTGTAATCGGGCGCAGTGGTTTTTCGCGTATTATTTCTTTTAAGGTTTATGTCAATGGACAGCTGCTCGATCACTATCAAGCGGATGGGGTGATCATTGCAACGCCGACGGGATCGACTGGTTATAATCTGTCAGCCGGCGGACCGATCATTAATCCGATCAGCCAGATGATCGTGATCACGCCGATTTGTGCGCATGCCATGCAGTCTAAGAGTATTATTTTAGATAAAGATGATAAGATTTCGATTCAGATCCAGCGGATCCGGAAAACGCAGCTGGAAGAGGCAATTGCGACATTTGACGGGCATAAGGCGGTTCAACTGACATATGATGATGTCGTCAATATAGAAATGGCACCACAATTTACAAAATTTATTAAAATTACAAATCATAATTTTTATAGTATACTAAAAAGAAAATTGTAAATAACTGTAAGAAACAGGAGGCGTGTAAGTGAAAGCAAAACGTCAGGAAAAAATTATTGAGATCATTAAAAAGTATGATATTGAAACTCAGGATGAATTGACAGAAAAGTTGATTGAAGAAGGTTTTAACACGACGCAGGCAACGATTTCCAGAGATATCCGGGAGATGAAGCTGACAAAGCTGACATTTCCAAACGGAAAACAAAAATATATCGCGCTCGAAAATCACGATGCTGCATCGACAGACAAATATAAAAGGGTTTTAAAAGATGGTATTACAAGTATTGCGATTTCAGAAAATATTCTTGTAATACGAACGGTTCCGGGAATGGCAATGGCATGCGGGGCTGCACTGGATCATCTGAGATTGCAAACGATCCTTGGATGCATCGCGGGCGATGATACGATCATGTGTGTTGCAGCGAGCAAAGAAGAGGCACCGGAAGCAAAAGAATCGATTATGAGAATGATTAGATAGGAAGGCTGAAATGTTATTAAATTTACATGTAAAAAATCTCGCATTGATTGATGAGATTGAAGTGGAATTTGGCGATCATCTGAACATCCTGACTGGTGAGACAGGAGCAGGAAAATCGATCCTTCTCGGTTCCATGAATGCGGCTTTGGGAAATAAAATTTCAAAAGATATGATCAGGCAGGGAGCCGATTATGCATATGTGGAACTATTGTTTCATACCGAACGACCGGAAGTATTACAAAAAATGGAAGAATGGGATATTCCAGTGGAAGAAGGAGAAGTTCTAATCTCTCGTAAGATTATGAATCGGCGAAATATTTGTAAAGTAAATGATCGTACAGTAACGGTAGCAAAGTTGAAAGAAATCTCCAGTCTCCTGATCGATATTCACAGCCAGCATGAACATCAGTCTCTGCTGCATAAGCAGAACCATCTGAAGATTTTGGATGAGTTTTCCAAAAAGGAATCGGGAGATCTCCGGACTCTGGTAAGACAGCATTTTCAGGAATATACAGCAATTCAAAGGCAGCTGGAAGAAGAATACAGTGATCAGGAAAAGATGAGAAGAGAACTTGATTTCCTCTCTTATCAGATTCAGGAAATCCGGTCAGCGAATTTAATTATCGAAGAAGACGAAGATCTTGAACGCCAGTATCACAAAATGGTAAACAGCAGGAAGATTATGGATAACCTGCAGGCGGTATATCAGATCACCGGCTATGAGGAACCAATGTCTGCGGGGAATCAGATCGGCAATGCCTTGCATGAATTGGTCACGGCACAGCAGTATGATGACGATCTGTTAGCGCTGCGGGAACAGCTGGAAACCGTTGACAGCATTGTCAATGATTTTAACCGGGAATTATCGGGTTATATAGGGGGATTGGAATTTAATGAACAGGAGTTTTTTGAAACTGAACAGAGATTGAATTTGATCAATACATTAAAAAGTAAATACGGAGCAACTCTGGAAGAGATTGAAAAACATCTGGAGAAGTTAGAAGAAAAATATGATCATATTATGCACTTTGAAGAAAACAGAGACGCTTTGCTGGAACAGTCCAAAGAGAAAGAAAGGGAACTGGAGAAGGCATGTCAGAAATTAACAAAAGTTCGAAAAAAATATGCGGAAGCACTGTCTCAGAAGATGGAGGAAGCATTGAAAGACTTGAATTTTCTGGACGTACAGTTTCGGATGGAATTGACAGAAACCGGCCAATATACAGCAAATGGGACGGATGAAGCGATCTTTTTGATTTCTACAAATCCCGGAATGCCGATGCGTCCGTTGCATGAAGTTGCATCCGGCGGAGAATTGTCCAGGATCATGCTGGCGATCAAATCAGTGCTTGCTGATGTGGATCAGGTGGATACCTTGATTTTCGATGAAATCGATACCGGGATTAGTGGACGGACGGCACAAAAAGTATCGGAAAAGATGGTTTTAATCGCGGATGCCCATCAGGTGATCGCAATCACACATCTACCGCAAATTGCAGCAATGGCCGATAATCACTATCTGATCGAAAAACAAGTCGAGGGAAAAACGACCAGAACGACGATGAATGCATTGGATTCCCGGCAGTCGATTGAAGAACTTGCCAGAATGCTCGGCGGAGTGGCTGTAACGGATGCGGTTCTGGAAAGCGCCAGAGAGATGCGGGAACTTGCAGCAAAAATGAAAGGGTATTAGGTGATGCAGTATGGAATATAATATTTATGATCTTCACGAATTTGATCCCAAAACCTATTCGTATTGTAAAGAAAGTCTTCCGTATATTCGAAGACGCAAATGGTGCAGGGCAATTTCAATGGTACTTCTTATTGCCGGCGGCGTTTATACGATTTGTCTAACCATTCATTCCAATATGCTTTTTTTGCCGTTGATGCTGTTTCTTCTTTATTGTTTTTGGGTGATGTTTTTGCAGGCGCTTCTGTTTTCGGGCGTTTCAAAGAAACTTCGGAAAAAAAATCATCCGCAAGCGGCACATGATTATAATTATGACTTTTATGTGCATATTAAAACAAAAAAGAAAGAGATGTACTTGTTGGCAATGGCTGGAAATCAGCTGAGATTAAATCGTTTCGATCTGGCTTTGCAGGCGTTGCAGCTGATTGACCGGAATAAATTGAATAAAGATCAGTTATGGCAGTATTATTTGTTAAATGCAGCTGCCGCAATGGAATCCGGTCAAATGGAAAAACTCAAAAAATATATTGAGTTTTGTAATATGGCAGGATCCGGAAAGGCGACTTTATCCGTACAGATGACGGCAGAAGAACTATTGGATGCACAAAATCTGGAGGAGCAGCAAAAACTGGCAGTCTCTCTGACAAAAAAGTTTCTTTTTGTTCTTTCCTATCTGGTATTGTCGGTATTTTATGTTACGTTGGAAGCATCTCTGTCGGCCGGCGTGGAATATCGACAGTGGTTTTCCTATGCAGGATATTCCTTTATCTGGATGGTAGGGATCGGTATTGGATTTTGGCTGTTGATGAAGGGATGCAAATACTTTTGGAAGATCTATCAGTCAGAGGCGCAGAAGGTGTTGATGACTGTATTATGTGTCATACTTGCAATTTGTATTGCTGTCTTGACCTTGTTTGCTTATATTGGAAAAATTATTTCTGTTGATGAAGAAACGGATAATGGTGATGGAACCGTAACGGTGCGAAATTACGGAGGACAGTCATCTTTATATGAGAAAAAAGGATTATTTTTCAGAGAATATATCAGTGATACAGATCAGGAGCCTGATCAGAGCGATGGAGTCGCTTCGGATACCGGGGACAGTACGACTGCGGAACCTGCACAGGATCAAGAACCTGTTCCTGATACGGGTAATATCTCTCAGAATGCAGAGGCATTAACAGAAGCGTATCAGGCAGTCTATGAAGCAACGGGAAATAAACTGGAATATGAATTACAATATTCAGCAAAAGGCGTATTATATTTGTGCACCCAAGAGCAGCAGACAGACGAGGGAACGGTCAGATGGCGCATTGTTTATGACCGTGAATCGGAAAATGGAGATTGCAGTGAATTTGTATATTATCGCGATACGTTTCGTGATACGGAACGCTCGATCAATGATACAGAAATTCTAAATTTTTATGCATACGTTCATGAAACAAAAGAGGTCATTGCTGCAAATAAAACGAATTGGGGAGGCGGCGGAGACCAGGCATACCGGGATGCAACCGGAGAATAAAGGAAGAAGGTTCTCTTTTTTGGTTGAATCTTCTAAACTGTGAAAAAATATACTGATTAAAATTATTTCATTATCATATACTAGGTGAGGATAGATGAACAAATCAATCTATCCTCATTTTTATATGAGGGAGCAAAAGCATGGAAGGAATAAAAAAATACAGGATCAGTCTGGCAGTTGTCTTTCTGTTAACGCTGTTGGCTGCCTGCGCTGTATATTATAGTGTCTGCAGACAGTCGATTCCGGATACGATCCGTCTTGCGATTGATGCTCCATCTGAATTTGATTATAAAATTCCTGCGATCGGAGTGATTTCGGATGAAAAACAAGAAATCGATACGGTTGATCTGAAGAAAAAATTTCAATTAAAATCGGAACAAAGTGGTAATTATAAAATGGAAACCAAGCTGTTCGGATTCGTAAAATTAAAAGAAGTAACGATTGAAGCGTTAGAGCGCCAGACGGCAGCCCCATCCGGAAAATTGACGGGAATTTATATTGAGACAGATGGGTTGTTTGTAATTGATACGGCAGAAGTTACAACAAAAGACGGTGAAAAGATGCCTGCAAAAAATAAGCTGAAAAGCGGAGATTATATTACAAAAATTGATGGCGAAAATATCAATTCAAAGATGGAATTTCTGGAGAAAATAAATGAGTCAAAAGGGAAAACCATTGTTTTAACTGTCATCCGATCTGATTCAACAAAAAAAGTGCGGATAAAACCGGTGATTGATGAAGAAGATGGACAATATAAAATTGGTGCGTACATCCGTAATAATACACAGGGAATCGGAACGATCACGTATACGCAAGGGCAAAAGTTTGCTGCATTAGGCCATGGGATCAGCGATATTGACTTGGGAAGTCTTCTTTCCATCCGGGGAGGCGAGATATACCAGGCTGAAATCACAAATATTAAAAAAGGTTCTGCCGGATCTCCGGGAGAAATCGTTGGAATGATCGACTATAGGGAAGAAAATTTAAAAGGAAGCATCGTGAAGAATACGAAGAATGGAATCTTTGGTGTTTTTTTTCAAGAACAGCAAGAAGAAGATCAGATTCCTGTCGCCCTGAAGCAGGAAGTAAAAGAAGGCGCTGCACAGATTATTTCTTATGTCAGCGGGGAGCGAGAAGAATATGATATTCAGATTACAAGCGTGGATAAAGGAAATAACGAGAAATTAAAAGGAATGACGATTAAAGTCACTGATGAGAAGCTAAAAAAACTGACGAATGGGATCGTTCAAGGAATGAGCGGCAGTCCAATTATACAGGATGGAAAGCTGGTCGGTGCAGTAACTCATGTCTTTGTCAGTGATCCAACAAAAGGATATGGCATTTTCATAGAAAATATGCTCGACGAGGCAGAATAAAAAAATGGCAGGGGAGTATGCCCTCTGTCATTTTTGTTTTGAACGTGCTATAATGAAACGAAAAAAGGAAAGGATAGGAGTGAAGAAATGAAAACAGGTCTTGTATTAGAAGGCGGCGGCATGCGTGGGATATATACTGCTGGAGTATTGGATGTATTAATGGAAGAAAGAATTCATTTTGACGGTGTGATCGGAGTTTCGGCCGGAGCAATTCATGGAGCAAGTTTTGTAGCAGAACAAAAAGGAAGAAATATCCGATATTATAAAAAGTATTGTGCGGATAAACGATTTATGAGTTTTCATAATCTGCTAAAAACAGGTGATCTTGTGAATGAACAGTTTTGTTATCATGAACTTCCGGATTTGTTGGATCCATTTGATTATGATACGCTGGATCATTCAAAAACCGAGTTTTATGTGACTTGCACGAATGTGGAAAGTGGAAAGGCAGAATATTTGCGAATGAAGGATTCTAGAAAGGAAATCGATTTACTTCGTGCATCGGCTTCTATGCCTTATGTAACAAGGATTATCCAATATGAAGGGAAAAAACTGCTTGACGGCGGCTGTGCAGACAGTATTCCGGTAAAAGCGTTTGCTAAGATGGGATTT
>DVKZ01000018.1 GCA_018715775.1 Candidatus Fimousia stercorigallinarum
TCCATTTTTATCGCACTCAGGAACCAATTTATAATAAAGCTTTCCTCTCTCAGAAAAATCTACTTCTGTGATGTCCTTAACTTTACACGCCCCCTGCATTCCATATATAACATAATCATTTATTTTGTACACTGTATTTCCTCCTTCTAATTATATTTTACCATTTATTAGAAAAAGTTTACAGTTTAAATTAGATTTTCGTCATTTATTACAATTTTCTTCATGCAAAACATGATAAAATATAGACAAAAATTCATAGTAATGATAAATATTCGGACAATTACACTTCCGCTTGCCTCTTGCTTTCACGCAGATCAGGCAGGAGAAAATACTACATTCTCTCCTGCCTGATCTATGCGTGATCAAAACCTATATCGGCTTTGTCTTATTTATTCTTTAATAACTTTGATCCATCCTTCCGGAGCTTCGATTCGACCCATCTGGATTCCTGTCAATGTATCATATAATTTCTTTGTAACAGGACCCATTTCATCCATTCCGCTTGGGAAGCAGATTTCTTTGCCATGATCAACAATCTTGCCAACCGGTGAAATAACAGCTGCTGTACCGCAAAGTCCACATTCTGCAAAATCTTTTAATTCATCAAAATATACTTCTCTGTGCTCTACTTCCATTCCCAGATACTTTTCTGCTACAACCATCAAAGAACGGCGGGTGATCGATGGTAAAATACTGTCAGATTTTGGTGTAACCAGTTTTCCATCTTTTGTAATAAAAATGAAGTTTGCTCCGCCTGTTTCTTCAACTTTTGTTCTTGTTGCGGCATCCAGGTACATATTTTCATCATAACCCTGATTATGAGCATCTACGATCGCATATAAACTCATCGCATAGTTTAAACCTGCTTTAATGTGTCCGGTACCATGTGGTGCTGCACGGTCGTAATCGCACACACGGATCGTGATCGGTTTTGCGCCGCCTTTAAAATACGGTCCTACTGGTGTACAGAATACACGAAATTCATATTCATCTGCCGGTTTTACTCCGATTACCGCATTTTTCCCATACATATACGGGCGAATATATAATGTTGCTCCGGATCCATACGGTGGTACATAATCCAGGTTTGCTTCTACTGTTTTTACAACTGCCTCAACAAATCTATCTTCCGGAAATACAGGCATCTTCAGTCTGCGCGCAGAATCAGCAAGACGTGCGGCATTCAGATCAGGACGAAAACATACAACTTTTCCATCTTCTGTTGTGTATGCTTTTAAGCCTTCAAAGACTGTCTGTGCATACTGAAGAACACAGGCACATTCGCTCATGGTTACCATCGGATCATCGATCAGGGCACCTTCATCCCATGCGCCGTCTTTAAAGTTCGACACAAATCGTTTGTCTGTTTCCATATAGCCAAATCCTAAATTCGACCAATCGATATTTTTGCTCATTTTCATTCATCCTTTCCTTGGCATATTGGCGGCTCTCTCTTTTCAAATGATTCTAACGATAATTACCGTTTATACCGCTCCTGCCAGTACATCTTTTATGTACATTTTTCGCATGAACTTAGTTTACCACCAGATAAAAAATAGCGCAAGACATAACTATCATTTTGCAAGATAAAAGTGAAAATATTTCATGTATAGATATTTTTAAAATAAAACAGCTCTTTTAAACCGTAAAAGCTTTTTTGATCATCTCACAAAAAAGCCATGACAAGCGAAATCATCCCATTTCCTGCAAACCAGCCGGCGATCCCGCATACCGCTCCCGCGATGACGTCTTTGGGAAAATGTACACCTCCGATCACGCGCACGATTCCGATCAGGATTGCCAAAAACAGATAAATAATTCCAATTGGTTTTGATACAGAAAAAATCACCATATCAATCATAAATGCAGAAAATACGTGCCTGCTCGGGAATGACTTTCCTTTCGTATCTTTTTTTATGATCGGGTCAATAGAAAGTTTTTCATAAGGTCTCGGTGCATGGTACCAGCTCCGAAATACACTTAATAGAATAAACGCTGCACCCGGCACGAGAATCGATATGAGCAAATGCCGGAAACTGTACTGATAAGCTGCAACCAATGCTGCCGGATATGCGGCATAAACCAAAAGAGTCGCCATCCGATTCGAAAGAATCAATGCCTGTTTTCTTCTTTCCGAAACACGAAATGGTTTTGATATTTTTTCATACTGTTGTTCCGTCATGTTCTTTTTCCTTCCTTTCCGCATTCTCCTGCTCACGTTTTTCGATCATCTGATTCCGTAAAACAAGCTCAGCAGCAATATTTTGCGCATCCGGATATACATGCGACAATGTGATTCCCATAATATTTAATTCATAGGCAATCCTTTTTTTAGCTTTCTGCGGAATGATAATATTTTGAAGAAGCCCTTCTTGTTCAATATCAACCAGTTTTCTTTCTGTGTTATGAAGGGTAAATGCCGATTGCTGCAAATAAATCCGCATATCATGTTCAATCGGGTAACACGCCAGTATTTTATTGATCACACGCTCATTTTCCGGTACATATTCCTTTTTAAAGGCAGGACGGATCATCTGCAAGGCGGTATGGGAGTCGATAGAATACAAATATTCCTGAAATCCCTCTTCTGCATTCAATTTTGACGGTGAAAGGATCCATATGCAGCCGTCTCCATACTCTTCCCGTTCCCAATTCTGCGTGGCAAAATAAGCGGCAATCAGCGGCGACCGGCTCCAGTCAAGCAGCCGCGTCGGCAATCCATAATGCCGCATGATCGAAAGCCATGCAGAATAATTCCGATAATCCGGCTTTGTCAGCAGTGTTACACTTGCTTTCATATAAAAATCATTTGCAAGATACTGCTCTCTTCCAGCAAATTCCGGGCGCTGCACTGACGGGATCAGTTCCCAGTCCTTGTTTTCATGTCCCCGATACCAAAGCACCTCTTTTTGATTTAATTTATCAATCGTATCGATCAGTTCACCAAGAGTGCGCACAATCTGTAGTTGTTTCATTCTCTAACCCCTTACTGCATATTCATTTATCAGCTGCTTTTTTCTCTCATCCGTCGTAAATGCAGACTGTACAGCATTTAAAAACAGCCTTTCTTTCTGTTCTTCCGTTAATCCGTACATCTTTTCAACATATGAAAATTCCTTTTGTATCGTCGTTCTGGAAATCGCCATATCATCGGTATTAATGGTGACACAAATTCCCATTTTCAAATAATCCGTCAACGGATATTGTTCCATGTTTTCTATCGCTTTCGTCTGACGATTGCTGGTCGGACACATTTCCAAACAGGTTTGTCTTCGCTTCAATTCCTGTAAAAGACCCGGATCTTCAAAACTGCGTACGCCATGTCCGATCCGGACAGCACCAAATTCCAGTGCCGTTTTTACACTTTCGGCTCCATCAGCCTCACCGGCATGAATCGTAACCGGAATTCCTAATCGCTGCGCTTCTTCAAATTCTTCTTTATAATCTGCTGTCGGAAATAGTCCTTCTGCTCCGGCAAGGTCAATGGCAACCACACCTCCGTCTTTTACAAGATACTTCTTTGCAAGACGGATTGTTTCCATATTTTGCGCTTTTACATCCTGCCCGCGCATACAACATAAGATCAAATTACAGGGAAGATCTGATTTATGAAGGCCTCGTAAAGAAGCCTCGATTATCTGCTTCTGACTGAGACCATTCCGACAATGCAGTTGCGGAGCAAATCTTATTTCCGCATAGACAATCCCGTCCTTTTTTATATTTTCCTGTACTTGATAAACAGCTTCTTCTACCGTTTCTTCTGTCTGAAGCAGGGAAAGCGGCAATTCAAAACATTTCAAAAAATCATTCAGATTCTCACATGTTTCCGACACTGATAACTTCTGTTCCAATTCCGTATCTTCTTCCGGTAATATAATCCCTGCTTTTTCTTCCAGTTTTCTCGCAATTTCCACGGTAATCGCTCCATCTAAATGCAAATGAAGATCTATATATGCCTTCATGCTTTCACCTCCGATATTTACTCTTTCTGTTTTTCATATAAACAAAAAGCGGACAACCACATTCCCACTTTCCTTATCCGCTGAGAACTGCAATTATCCGCTAAAAATTCTTATAAATTCTTATGACTACTGGATCGATACATATTCAAAATCTTTCTCTTCAATGGCAGCTTTGATCACATCTTCTGATACTTCTTTGCTCATTGTGATCACTGCTGTACCGGCATCATGACTGACCACCGCAGATTCAATACCATCTAATCCTTCCAATGCCTTTTTCACTGTTGCCTCACAATGCGGACACATCATCCCTTTAATATTTACTGTTTTTTCCATTTCCATTACCTCTTTCGTCATTTTTTCCTGTTTACGTTTCTTTTTCTTATCCTTCTTTGCACTATACATATCAACAAGATTTAATCTCAGCGCATTTGTCACAACACAAAAGCTCGATAAACTCATTGCCGCAGCGCCAAACATTGGATTCAGTTTCCAGCCAAATATAGGATACCATAAACCGGCGGCTAAAGGAATACCGATGATATTATAAAAGAATGCCCAGAACAGATTTTCATGAATATTTTTCAATACCGCTCTGCTCAGACGGATCGCGCCGGATACATCCCGCAGACTGTTTTTCATCAAAACAACATCCGCAGCATCAATCGCCACATCAGTTCCTGCACCAATTGCAATCCCAATATCCGCTCTGGTCAATGCCGGAGCATCATTAATGCCGTCTCCAACCATCGCGGTTTTTCCATATTGCGAAAGTTTTCGTATCACACTTTCTTTTCCATCCGGCAAAACTCCTGCAATCACTTCATCAACGCCCACCTGTCGGCCAATCGCATCAGCGGTTCTCTGATTATCTCCCGTCAGCATAACAACACGGATTCCCATATTCTGAAGTTCTTTTACTGCCTGTGGACTATCATCCTTAATAACATCTGCAACCGCGATAATACCAGTTAATTTTCCGTCATAAGCAAAAAACAGCGGTGTTTTTCCTTCTTCAGCATATACATCTGCCTGTTCGACTGCCTTAGAAGGCAGTGTTACATAGCGTTCTATAAATTTTCGGTTTCCTGCCACTGCCTGACGGCCATCAAAAGTTCCGCTTAATCCATTTCCCGCTACGGCTTTAAAGTCATCCACTGCTGCTTCCTGCAATTTATGCTCTTCTGCATAAGTTACAATCGCTTTTGCAAGCGGATGCTCGCTTTTTTGCTCCAATGCATAGGCAATCCGCATCAGATTTTCTTCAGAATTTTCTGATAATGGGAATATATCTGTTACCTTTGGCTCTCCACATGTGATCGTACCGGTCTTATCGAGTGCAACAACATCTACCTTTCCAGCTTCTTCAAGGGACACTGCCGTTTTAAAAAGTACACCGTTTTTAGCACCTCTTCCATTTCCGACCATGATCGCAACCGGAGTTGCAAGACCAAGTGCACATGGACAGCTGATCACTAATACAGAAATTCCCCTGGCAAGTGCAAAACCAATCTCCTGGCCGACAAACAGCCAGATCAGGATCGTGATCACTGCAATCACGATCACAGTTGGAACAAAAATTCCAGAAACCCGGTCTGCAACCTTTGCGATCGGTGCTTTTGTTGCTGCCGCATCACTGACCATCTGAATAATCTGAGACAATGTCGTATCTTCTCCAACCCTTGTTGCTTCACATTGAAGAAAACCGGACTGATTCATTGTAGCTGCAGAAACAGAATCGCCCTTTTCTTTATCAACCGGAATACTCTCTCCTGTTAAAGCCGACTCATTTACCGCGCTATGCCCTTCCAAGACTACTCCATCAACCGGAATGCTCTCCCCCGGACGAACGACAAATACATCCCCTTTTCTTACCTGCTCAACTGGTACTTTCACCTCTGCACCGTCTTTCATGACAACCGCCATTTTCGGTGCAAGCTGCATCAGGCTTTTTAACGCATTCGTCGTCTTTCCCTTTGAATGGGCTTCCAGCATCTTACCGACTGTGATCAGCGTTAGGATCATGGCTGCAGATTCAAAATAAAACTCATGCATATAAGTCATAACCAAATCTGCATTTCCTTTCATCTGCGCATCCGTCATTGCAAACAGCGCATACGTACTCCACACAAAAGATGCACCGGATCCCATCGCAACGAGTGTATCCATATTGGGAGCCTTATGGATCAGTCCCCGGAACCCGCTGATAAAAAACTTCTGATTGATCACCATGATCAAACCGGAAATGAGCAGCTGGTAAATACCAACCGCAACATGGTTTCCATCCAAAATGGATGGCAGCGGCCAATTCCACATCATATGTCCCATAGATACATACATCAGTGGAATCAACAAGATCAGGGACGCGATCAGTCTCTTTTTCATCTTCGGAGTTTCTTTATCCTCAAAGGCATCTTCACCGGCCGCTGATGTTTTTTGAGTATCCGCGCCCTTAATTGATGCCCCATAACCGGCTTCTTCCACCGCCCGGATGATCGCATCGGAAGATCCACCTTCTACGACCATTGAATTTGTCAACAAACTGACAGAAACAGATTGAACATCCGGAACAGCAGATACTACTTTTTCTACTCTGCTGGAACAGGCTGCACAGCTCATTCCAGTTACGTTATATTGCTGCATATCTATCCCCTGCCTTTCTAAGTAATATTGTAACCAATCCTCTCTACTTCATTAATTTTTGTAAAGTCTGAACTAATTCATCGATAACTTCGTCATCTCCATTTCTGATATCTCTTGCTACGCATGTTCGGATATGTTCCGCCAGTAATACTTTATTAAAACTGTTCAGCGCAGCATTGATCGCAGCTACTTGTGTTAAAATATCCACACAATAAGCATCATTTTCCAACATCTTTTTTACTCCGCGGACCTGACCTTCAATCCGATTTAGCCGGTTAACAAGGCTTTTATATTCTTTTTCCGAACGTTGTTTTGTTTTATGACAACAGTTCTTTTCATCCATATTACTGATTCCTCCTTTTCTGGTTCATTCTTATTATATACCCCCATAGGGTATAATGCAAGTAAAAAAAGAACAGTCATACATTTTTTTGTACGGCTGTTCTTTCTTTTTTTATTCTTCCAAAAATCTTAAAAATCCAAGATCTTCCAATCCCACTTTGCGGCATTAAACTTTGCTTTTCCGGTTATCGTTCCTTCTGTATTGTCATATAATTCTACGTTTACATCTGCCGTTGTCGAATTTAAAACATTAACATACATCACACAGCTGATTCTGGCTTCATCCTCCTTCTCTTTCGTCTCAATATAGTATTCAAATTTATATTGATCAGAATCCGTAATATATGTAATTTTAATCAATTCAAGCTCATCTTCTTCTACATCTTCCTGCTGCATTCTGTACTGTATATAAAAATCCCCATTGTCATCTACTTTTCCTTTTTTCAAAATATATGATTTTAATTTTTCATAATTTTTTTCTAAGGAAATAACCTTTACATCGCAGCTGTATTTTTTCCCGGATACAGTTGCTGTTATTGTTGTTTCTCCTGCTTTAACACCTTTTACAAGCCCCTTTGATGTAACCGTCGCGATGGAAGATTTTTTTGTACTCCATTTCACCTTCTGAGAGGTTCCTTTTAAACTTAGCTGCCTGGTACCACCAGTTGTAAGTACAATGTAACTTTTCGATAAACGAGGCTGTTCCACTGTTACCTTGCATTTTAGCTTTTTCCCGGCAACTTTTGCTGTAATCGTAGCTTTGAGTTTTTATCCTCCTGACTCTAAAAAATATCCATAAACATCTTAGCACTTCTGTGTGCAAAAATCTATGGAAGCACAGTTTTTTAAAGATTGTTAAAGAATATGCAATGATTTGTCATTTTTCAGTAATATGTTTTTATCGATATTTTCATTTATCAAATATTTTACACAAAAAAGACAGCGCCCATTGACACTGTCTTTCTACATGTTCCTTTTTATTGAATGCTACTGCTTCGTTTTGCATCGCTCCAGGATCCATACAGCTTTTTATTTTTACCGTTGCTTTTTACCGTTTTATAGGATCGAACCCGTACATAATATTTCTTTCCTTTTGTCAGCTTTGTCAGGGTCTTTGCCGATGTGCTGTTTTTGGATATGAAAACACTTTTTGCGCCGCTGCTGAAATCCTTTTTTATTGCATACTGAATCTGATAGCCGCTTACGTACTTATCCGTTTTCCAGCTCACCTTCAGTTTCTGCCCTTTTACCGTTTTTAGAGCATTTATCTTCGCTTTTTTTGGTTTTACGTTAATCACCATAGAAACTTTTTTCCCAAAAACCGTACCGGTAATCGTTGCCTGTCCTGCCTTTTTCCCGACAATTTTATTATCTTCAATATCAACGCGAGAATTACTTGCCTTCTTCCACTGAACATTTGTTTTTACCGATACTGATTGTGACGGCCAGGTATTCTGCATGGATATAGCCACACCGATTTTCGGCATGGTAAGGCTTTTTCCTGCCGTTAACGTACTCTCTTTTGTATAAGACTTTACAGAAGCGCTCTTTACCATCGAAGTCTGAACTTTCATTGAAACTGCTTTTTTCGAATCTTCCGCTTTCACCTTTGTTGTACTTCCGACAGGATTTCGAAATTCCTGTACCCAATAATGATATCCATTCACATATACATGCCCGATTCCAATTGCCGTTACATTCGCATTCAGCATATTTCTGCGGTGTCCCTGACCTGCATACTTCTGATCCGACTCTTTCCATGCTTGAAATACAGATTTTGCAGTTGTATATCCGGCAGCGATATTTTCTCCAGCAGACGTATAGCTATATGCCGTAAAGCAACTTGTTCCATCCGGACGTGTATGACTGAAATTAAGAGCAATTTCCATCGCACGCTGCATCGCAGCTTTTTCCAATTCATAATCGTATTTTAATTTTTTTAAGTTCTTACATGTTGTTTTTGTTTGATCATCCGAATTCCAATACCACGCCTCATTTCCGGTTCGAAATTCATTCACCATAGAAGTAATTTTTCGAGCTTCTGTTTGTCCATAGGTACCTGCCATGCGGACAGAAACCTTACTTCCGGCAGCCTGCACCGGCATCTGTCCTGCGATAAGCATAACTGCCAATACAAAAGATACACATAATCTCTGAATACTTTTCCGTTTTTTTCTCATATTGGCTCCCTTCTTTTTCTCACTTTCTCTCTGATATTTCATTCAGATTATTCATTTATGATATATATTATATCATATTCTCCGCTAAAACCGTTCTCTGATTTTTTTTGAATATTTTCGGCTGATTGGAATACTCTTATCATTTTTTAAAATCACATGTTCCCGATATAGCTTTGCAAT
>DVKZ01000019.1 GCA_018715775.1 Candidatus Fimousia stercorigallinarum
TGAATTCGATTCCATCGGTTAAATACTATGATTCTTATGGAAACTTTATTTTAGTAAGAATATTAAAAGAAGGAATTTCTTCCTATGATGTGTTTGAACATTGTATCAAAAAAGGACTAATGATTCGCGACTGCTCCGATTTTCCGGGTCTGGACGATCATTACATCCGCTTTTGCTTTATGAACCATGAAAAAAATATGGAATTAATCGCGGCTTTCAAAGAAATTCTTGTAGATTAAAAAAGAATAAAAAAGAATATCCGGTACGGATCCACACCACAAAGGGCAGATCTGTATCAGATATTCTTTTTTATCATTTTATAACCGGATGTTCTTCCATATATTTTTCTAAAATTGCCGCTGCTATTCCGACTTTATGAACGCAGGGACGTTTTTGGTAATATTCTTTTGTTCTTTTTTCCGGTACATGGTCGAACCGGTCACCAGTCAGTCCAAGAAGTTCTCTGCAGATGATCGTACCGTTATTTTCCGCTTTAAAACGAGCCGCCAGTTCCTGGATCCTTTTATAATGTTCTGACTTTCCTTCAAAATCATCCGGTGAATCATATCCATACAACAGGCCTGCCGCCATAAACATACCGGAAACAGCACCGCAGACTTCACGCATGCGTCCCATACCGGCACCGAAAGAAGAACTGAGTCTGGCCGCTGTTACACGATCCAATCCTAATTCTTCCGCATAACTTAAAAATACTGCCTGCGCACAATTGTAACCCGCAAGGAAATGTTCCATTGCCTTTTTCCCATGATATGTATTTTCATAATCCATATGTTAAAATACCTCTCCTATTGAATCAGCTGCAGCTGACAACTACCGTTTTTCTCCTGAATTTCTTCATATTCGCTGTCCGAATCCGCCGATTTCGTCGGATATACTTCCAGATAGTATTCTTTTCCCTTTTCCAGATTATCAAACTGATAGTCTTCTTTTCCATCCTCGATGCTCAATACGACCGGATCTTTCTCATAAGATGCATCACTCAGAGAAAATTGCATTTCTAATGAATTATCGAACGAATCAATATCCTCAAATCGAAATGTAACAGACGTTCCGGCCGCTTTAAAATTAATGCCATTTTCGATGTCCGCAAAAGTTAAGGACGTCTGGTCTTTATCAAATTCCGTAACTTTCTCTGCCGTTTCCATCGTTGTAGGATCCTCCTCATCATCTGCCGACGCCTGATTTCCGCATCCGGCAAACAAAAAAAGGAATGCTGCGATCATACATACGATCATCCAGAATTTTTTCATTTTCATATCATCACCCCTTAATCAATCAGACTAATCTTCGGATAGTACTGAAGCTTGGCTTTTCCAAGGATCGCGTCTTTTTTTACATATTTATCATTCCAGAACCTGGAATCCAAGGAATCATTTCGATTGTCACCCATCATGAAATAACAATCTTCCGGAACCGTATACGGTCCAAAACTTCCTTCCATCGGTTCTTTTAGATAATCTTCCTTCAACGGTTCACTGCTGTCATTAATGTATACTTTTCCATCAATAATCTCTACTTTATCACCGGGTTCCCCGATGATCCTCTTAATGAACAGCTCGGAGGGATCATCCGGATACTCAAATACAACGATATCTCCCCGTTTGGGATCCTCAAACCAGTAAGAGGTCCGAAGCGCGATCAGCTTATCTCCCGTCATAATTGTATTTTCCATAGAACCGCTCGGAATTCTTGAATTTACGATTAAAAATTCGCTGACAAAAATCGCAAGTAAGACAGCAAGTACAATGCATCTTACCCAGCTCATAATCTCACTTTTCATAAAACCGCCTTTCTTTTTCTATGTACGGACTGCCCTATAAAGTTATAAAGCAGCAGGTATAGCATGATACCTGCTGCAAATAGTAAAATCCTGATTATTTTTCAAATCCACGATAAATGATCTCATTTCTTCCAGGACCATTTGAGATCAGAGTGATCGGATATCCCAGTCTTTCTTCTACAAATTCAATGTACTTTCTGCAGTTCTCCGGTAAATCTTCATACTTTGTAATGCCGCGGATATCGGACTTCCATCCTGGCAACACTTCTAATACCGGTTTTGCCTTTTCCAACTGTCTTGTCGTAGGGAAATCTGTCGTCACTTTGCCATCGATCTCATATCCGACACATACCGGAATCTCATCCAAGTAACCTAATACATCCAATACGGTAAATGCAACATCGGTTGCTCCCTGTAATCTGCATCCGTATTTGGAAGCAGGGATATCAAACCATCCCATACGTCTCGGACGTCCTGTTGTAGCTCCGAATTCACCGCCGTCTCCGCCGCGTCTTCTTAATTCATCTGCTTCTTCTCCGAAGATCTCGCTGACAAATACACCGGCTCCGACAGCACTGGAATACGCTTTTACAACCGTAATGACTTTTTTAATCTCATATGGAGGAATACCTGCTCCGATCGCGCCATATGCTGCTAATGTAGAAGAAGAAGTTACCATCGGATAAATTCCATGATCCGGATCTTTTAAGGTACCAAGTTGACCTTCTAATAAGATATCCTTGCCTTCCTTGATTGCATTCGCCAAGTATGTTGATACGTCACATACATATGGCTCTACCATCTTTTTATATTCCATCAATGTCTGGAATAATTCTTCTTCATCGATCGCCGGTTTGTGATATAAATGTTCTAATAAAACATTTTTCTGCTCACAGACATTTGCTATCTTTTCTCTTAAATATTCTTCATCAAATAATTCGCTTACCTGAAAGCCGATCTTAGCATATTTATCAGAATAAAATGGTGCGATTCCCGATTTTGTGGAGCCGAATGACTTGCCGCCCAGACGCTCTTCCTCATACTGATCGAATAAAATATGATACGGCATAACAATCTGTGCGCGGTCTGATACTAAAATCTTCGGTGCCGGAACTCCTCTGTCTTCGATGCTCTTGATCTCATCGAATAATACCGGAATATTCAATGCAACACCGTTACCAATGATGCTTACTGTATTATCATTAAAAACACCGGATGGCAGTGTGTGCAATGCAAATTTTCCATAATCATTGATGATCGTATGACCTGCATTCGCACCTCCCTGGAATCTTACCACTATATCAGAATCCTGTGCCAGCATATCGGTGATCTTTCCTTTTCCTTCATCACCCCAGTTTGCTCCTACTATCGCTTTTACCATGAGTAAATCCTCCTAATATATATAGATACGTGCTGTATTTTCATTCTGCACCACTTTATCAAAATAAAATAATGCAACACATACACAGTTTATTCTATAGCTTTTTGTTGGCAGTGTCAAGCATCGTACCCTTCAAATGCGTAATTACCTGCTCTGCCGCTCTTCCGGAAAAACCACCATGCGTCAGTTCCCAGCGAATTGCCTTTTGTTCCAGTTCTTCTTTTGGCAGATGGATTCCTTCTCTTTCTGCAAGCGTATGGACGATATTTAAGAATTCTTTTTTCGCCGGCGAACTATAATAAATGGCAAGTCCAAAACGGGCGAATAAAGATAGTTTTTCCTGCTTTGAATCATTATGATGAATATCCTCTCCAATCCTTCTCTGATCTTCCCATGTCTCTTTTACTAAATGGCGGCGATTCGATGTCGCATAGATCAATACATTATCCGGTTTGATCTCCAGGCCGCCCTCGATTACCGCTTTTAAATATTTATATTCCAGTTCTGATTCCTCAAAAGAAAGATCATCCATATAAATAATAAACTTATAATTCCGGTCTTTGATCTGCGCGATCACACTGTTAAGATCCTGAAACTGATGCTTATAAATCTCGATCATCCGAAGACCATCTTTATAATAACGGTTTAAGATTGCTTTGATACTCGTTGATTTTCCGGTTCCGCTTTCTCCGAATAATAGGACATTATTCGCTTTTCTGCCTTCAACAAAGGCTTCTGTATTCTCGATCAGCTGCTGCTTCTGCGAATCATATCCGACGATATCATCTAAAACAACACTGGAACTGTTAACGATCGGTATGATCTTCGCACCCCGATCTTCATGCTGGATACGGAATGCTTTATGCAGACCGAACTTTCCAACGCCATATTCTCCATAAAAATTGCTGATTTCCCTGCACATCCCATCGAGATCTTCCTCCGGAAGTTTTGCTGCAAGTCCATTGATACGTTCCCGGAGAACACTGTTAAACATAACTCCTTTTGCCTGCGCTGGAACAAAATTTTCAAACAAGTGTCTGAATGATGTACCAATATACTCCTCAACCGACGTCCAGTCAAATCGCATATAATACCGGAGAATCTCCATATCATGCTTTAGCAGGGATGACATGCTGCCTTCCATCTCACCCTTCTTTTCACAAAAACGACTGTAAGAATTCTCATCGTTCATCAACAAAAATGTAATATAGATATGCCATAGATTTCCCTGAAACCCCCGGCTCTGAGCGGTTTCAATCAATCCTGAGATACCGGAAAATACATCCTCCCCAGCTTTTATTTTATCCATTTTATCGTAATGATCAATCACGCCGGTCAATGTTGAAAAAATCCTGTCATTCAACATACCGCGATATACTACTAATTCATAGGCTTCCATTGCTTCCTCTTTTCTAAAAGTTTCCAAGTACTTTAAAATCGTTTACTTCTTCCCTGATTCCTTTTAACGCATTTTCCACTTCCGGGTCCATAAGATTTCCTAATACATCAATATAGAATCCGTATTCCCACTGTCTATTTGGAAGCGGTCTTGATTCAAGGTTTGTCATATTGACGCCATTGAACATGAAGTGTCCTAAAATCCCATGAAGACTACCGATTTCATGAGGCAGTGAGAAGCTGACGCTCAACTTCTTCGCCTCTCTTCGATAAATCTTTTTCTTAGAAAAAATCACAAACCTCGTACAGTTATTAGATTCTCGGTTAATCTCTCTGGCATAAATCTGAAGTCCGTAAAGTTTTGCCGCACGTTCACTGCAGATACACATATGGCGTTTGATGCCTTCTTCTGCAACCATCTTTGCTGCCATCGCAGTATTCAAGGCATTCGCTTTTCCCCAGGAATAGCAATCGATAAATTCATCGCACTGCATCAATGCCTGCGGATGCGAATAGACTGTCGTCACTTCCTGAAGATCCGTTCCCGGCAGCCCTGCCAGCATATGTTTGCACGCCACCTGTTCTTCTCCGACAATAAATACATCATGTTTTAAGAGCAGATCATAAATGCCGCTGACGGTTCCTGCCGATGTATTCTCAATCGGTAAGATTCCATAATCCGCTTTTCCTTCATCAAGAGCGATCAGCACGTCTTCAAATTCTTTTACGGAATAGTTTTTCACATCTTCACCAAAAAATTTTACCATCGCTTCTTCCTGATATGCGCCAGGAATTCCCTGATATACGACCATTGTATCATCATCAATCGGCAGCTCATCTACAACCTTATAATTCGTCTGGATATAATCGTCCACTTTTCGAATAATACTGTATTGATGTCTTCTGCTTAAAGACATCAGCTGCATAAATAATTCTTCTACCGCTTTATCATAACCGTGGTTTTTTACTAAAGCCATCGCTCGGGAAATCTTCGCTTTCTCGCGGCTTCTGTCAAGGACCGGCTTATCCGTACCGATCTTATATTCCGCAATTTCTCCTGCACAATCCATGCGCTGCTCAAATAAATCAATGATCTGTTCATCGATCTTATCAATCTCTGCTCGAATCTGTTTCAAATCTACCATACTTCACTCTTCCTTCTACATTTATCTCTTAACTGTATAATTGTTTTTTTCAAAACCGGATGTACAAAATCCGGTGCAATTTCCGCCAGTGGAGTTAATACAAAATCTCGAAGCGGAATTTCTTTATGTGGGATCGTCAGATTCTCAGTGTCCATGATCCGGTCATCATAAAACAAAATATCTAGATCCAGTGTTCTAGGTCCCCAATGGATTTCCCGCGTTCTCCCAGCATGTCCTTCAATCTCATGCAAAGCATGTAAAAGTTCCTCCGGTTCCAGTACTGTTTCCAGTTCGACACATCCGTTTAGGAAATCGTCCTGCTCCACACCACCATAAGGCTTGGTTACAAAGTAATCAGAAACCTTTTTCACAAAGATCATTGGGTGCTCATCTAATTCCGTGACTGCCTGATCTAAATACGCCCGCTTATCTCCGATATTGGATCCTATGCTCAGATATACCAGATGCCGGTTCCGCGTAATCTCCACGGATACCGTATTCAGAGGCAGTCCGACCGGAGCCCATGGTTTCTTGATCTCTGTTTTCAACGACCGGATTTCCGGAAACTCCATCAAGAGCATCCGTGATACCGATTCCGCCAGTTTTTCCAGCAGATGATAGGTATGCGCTCTTGTAAAATCATAGACTTTCCGGCATATTTCTCCATAATGAACAGAATCCGACAAGTCATCGGTGATCCCTGCCCGTTTCATATCCACTTCCAGTTCAAAGGAAAATAAAAATTTCTGTCCTAATCGATTTTCTTCCTCAAATACTCCGTGATTAGCATACACTTCTAGATCACGGATTCGTATATAATCCGCCATATTCTCTCCTCTACTGCTGATTGCAGATTGCTTCTGTCATCTTTAATGCACGATAATTGGCTTCCACATTGTGAACGCGGAAAAATCGGCATCCTGCCATATAGCCCATCACCGTCGTAGCGATCGTCCCTTCTTCTCTCTGATCGACCGGCAGATCTAACGTAAGTCCTATCATTGATTTTCTGGAAGTTCCGAGCAGCACCGGAACTTCAAACTCATTTAGCAGTTCCAGATGCTTCATGAGCAATCGGTTTTGTTCCAGTGTTTTTGCAAAACCGATCCCGGGATCAATCATAATCTTTTCTTTCTTAATACCTGCCTGTTTAGCCAGACTCATCGTTTCCTTGAGATCATTGATCACATCCTTCAGGTAATCCGTGTAATCCATCTGTTTCCGATTGTGCATCAGACAGGCACATACACCGCTTTCCGCAATAACATCTGCCATTGTTTCATCCCATTTCAGCCCCCAGATATCATTGATCAGATCAGCCCCAGCTTGAATTCCGGCCTTTGCCACAGCAGCTTTATAGGTATCCAGCGAAATGACGGTATTGAATCGCTCTTTGACTGCTTCGATCACAGAAACGACCCTTTCGATTTCTTCTTCATCGGAAATCATCGTATAATTGGGTCTCGTCGATTCACCCCCGATATCGATGATCGCAGCTCCCTGCCGGATCATTTCGTCTGTTCGAAACAGCGCTGCATCGATTTCGTTATAATTTCCGCCATCTGAAAAAGAATCTGGTGTTACATTCAAAATCCCCATAATATAGCCACAATGTTCTGTCTGAAATTCTTTTGTTCCTATTATCATATGGTCACCTCTAGATTTTTCTTTTCATCGGACCAATTACATTCCTCAGCTGCTTTACAATCCTTACACGGTCTGGAAAGCTTATCCGCCCGATAGATGATTTTTTCAAATTCTGTATGAAAATCCCGATATACCCGGTGATGGAGAATCGCGCCCAGGATCATTCGAATCTCATCTTCCTGATATCCACAGTCCTTCAAAATTCCTTCCGCTAAAATCGCACTTTCGATTTCATGCGGAATCCCTCGTTGGTACTGTTCTGCTTTTCCTATATCATGCAAAAAAGCCGTCGCATATACAAGATCTCTTGATATGTCAAGGCCTTCTTCCAAAACAAGAATATAGGCGATCCTCGCAACAGCAAGCAGATGATCCCAGTTATGACGGCAGAAGATCCTCTTTTCTTCTGCCTTTCTTGTCTTTTCCATATAATATTGAAATTTTTCATGCTTCGCGATTTTTTGATATCGTTCCATCTCCGCGCATTTCCTCGATTTCTTTCATAAATGATAAAGAACCGAAAAATAAGATCAAATCATCCGCACCGGCATAAGCCAATGCCTTTTCAACCGCTTCTTTTACACTGCCGGCCGCTTCCACATGATCGTACCAGTGCTTTGCACATTCAGCCAGTTCCTCCGCGGAAAGTGCCCGCGGATTATCAGAAGCTATCGTGATCACATCATCGGAAAACGGAGACATGATCTGCAGTATCTTCTCATATTCTTTATCCCGTAATATCCCTATTATATAGAAAATCTTTTTATTTGTAAAATTCTTTTCTAAAAATGAAGCCAGTCTGTCTGCAGCATCAATATTATGGGCTCCGTCACGGATCATATACGGTTTTGTCGAAATAACTTCCAACCTTCCGGGCCAGGATGTCCGGCGAAATCCCTCTTCTATTTCAAAAGCTCCCATGCAAAAATATTTTTTTAATGTTTCCAATGCTTCCAGCGCAGTAACTGCATTCAGGATCTGGTGATCTCCTAACATTGGGATCGTTATCTTTTCATAATATCGCCCATGACTGCTCCGGTAGGAAAAACTTTGTCCGTGCAGATCCTGCGATAACAAGCGGATCGATGTTTCATCCGCCATCACAAGATGCGCTCCCTTTTCATCCGAAATCCTTTTTACAACATCATACACTTCACGGCCGGACGGATATAAAACTACATCGGTATCCTGTTTAATGATCCCTGCTTTTTCCTCCGCAATTTCTTCCAGCGTATTGCCCAAAAACTGCATATGATCCATGCTGATCGAAGCCAGAATTGCGACCAGCGGTTTTTTTATAATATTCGTAGCATCCAGCCGCCCTCCCATTCCGGTTTCCAGAAGAACGAGATCTACTTTTTCATCGAAAAAATAAGCAAAAGCAATCGCCGTCTCCACTTCAAACGATGTCGGATGTGCAAATCCTTCATCTACGATCTCATCCGCTGCTTTTTTTACTTTGTCCACATACTGCTGAAGTTTTTCTTCGGTGATCCACATTCCATCCACCTGAAAGGCCTCTCTCGTATCAAAGAGCACAGGCGAGTGATACCTTCCCGTGCGGTAACCACTCTGATGAAACACGCTTTCCAGCATGGCAAGAATGCTGCCTTTTCCATTTGTTCCTGCAATATGAATGATCCTGAGCTGATCCTGCGGATTCCCAAGCTGATTGAGCAGGCGTTTGATGCTGTCCAGCCCCGGTACGCTTCCATATTTTTTTATCTCATTTAAATATTCAATTGCTTTCATTTTGCTGCCACTTTTTATTGATTCCTTTTTTTGTTTTGGTTATGCGGAATACGAACAGCACGTATAATATAATAACAACTGCAATGATCGGCCATATCATTTCAGATGAAATGCCAAACAGCAGCTGCAGACCCTGACGCAGCGTAAACATTCCAAAAACGGAGAAGATTACAAATGCGAGTAAATTTAAAAGAACGCCGTCTGCAAGTTTATTTTTTAGGAAATAGCCAATCAGCATACCGATAATGTCAGCGGCAAATAAGCCGATCGAACATGCCAGCCAAACGATCAGAGCCGAGTTGAGGCCCTCATTTGCTCCAAACGTAACTGCGGTAAGCTGTGTTTTGTCTCCGAGTTCTGCTACAAAAAACGTGCAAAAGATTGTCAGCGGCGCAAAGCGGAATTTCCCTTTTGCTTCTTCCTTTTCCTCTTCCTCATCGTTCCCTTTCAGCGATGTCAGTGCAAAAAATAAAAATGCTGCTGCAGCGATCAGGCGGATCAGCCAGGTTGGGATCAATTCACTGATCAGTCCCCCTGTCAGAACGGCAATTCCGTTTAAAACAAGTACAGCTGCCGCCGTACCGATCACTATATCCCTGATCTTATAGCGGGATGTCAGAGCAACCAGCATCAGCTGTGTCTTATCGCCCATTTCCGCGATAAACTCTGTTAAAAGTATTTTTAAAAATAGTGCCATGTTCTTTCTTCCTCCTTAGTAATAACACATTTTTACCCTCATGAAAAGAGAAACTTCTATAGAAATAAAAAGACTCATGTACAGACGGATCCATCCATCTGTACATGAGTCTCATTCATTAAGATTTGCCAGGCAAAAGTATCTTCTGCCAGAATGTTGACAAATCACGTATTCGTCATACGCAAACTACTCCCTCATGAGTATTTTTCTCAATAATTATAAAAGAATTGTCTCATAAAGTCAATCCATAGAATATCGGAAATGATCCTTTAATCTTCGATCGACACGTGATGAATTGCCGGCGTAGCCTCCGTGATCCGCCGTAATTCATATCCCTGTTTTCGCAGCTCATCAATCAGAGCCGGCAGGCTTTCTGTCGTGTGAACCGTTTCTGACAGATCATGCATTAGAATGATCACTGTGCTCTGTCCATGGATGTCTTTTAGGATATTCTGGTTTAGAACAGAAGCAGGCAGCTGAATCTGGACAGCATCATCACTTGCGGCATTCCAATCATAATATTCATATCCCTGTTGCCGAACCCATCGGATATACGGCTTAATATCCGATACAAGGGAATTACTGCTGCCTCCCGGAAAACGAAATGCAGTCGGGTGTTTCCCGGTAATCTTATATAAGTAACGATCCAGTTTCTTTATATCTTTTGAAAAGTTTTCCACCGACTGATAAATTTCTTCATATTTATGGCAGTAGGAATGCATTCCAAGCGTATGCCCTTCTCCCAGAATTCGAAGATACCGTTTTTCTGCTTTTTCTCCCTCTTTTCCAACAACAAAAAAAGTAGCTTTTACCTGTTTTTCTTTTAAGATATCCAGGATTGCATCGGTATTATCTGACGGGCCGTCATCAAACGTCAAATATGCATATTTTTTCCCGGTAACGGCATTGCTTTGGATCCATTGATCCCTGAGAGCATCCTGCTGTCCCGCGAGGTGAAGATCCGCCACTCGGCTGCACCACCAGACGCCGGCAATCATGATCATCACACATAGAAACAGGATCTCAACTATCTGTTTTTTTGACATAATAATCCCTTCTCCATCGTTCTTTCATTTAGGATATACAAAATGACAGAGAATATTCCGGATATTCAGCGTTATCGCAGATCAAAGACAAAAACACAGAAACCATTTAGAAAGTGAGCCTATTCTGATCCGTAGGAGGGCGTGGTACTACCGCTCCAAATCCCAATCCCCACATTCTGATCCGTAGAAATTAACCCGTCTCTGCGTATCAAATTCAAGCTTGTTGGATTTGAGTCCGTAGAAACCACCGAATTTCTACAGATAAAAATCAAACTTGCTTGAAAATAAGCGGTAGAGGCCTATGAATTTCTACCGCTCAAAATCCAGGTGTCCCCATTTAGGTCCGTAGAAAGGCCCTAAATCCTACCGCTCTGAAACCAAGTGAGCCTATTCTGATCCGTAGAAGGGCGCGGTACTACCGCTCCAGATCCAGGTGAGCCCAATTAGGTCCGCAGAGAAGCCCCGAATCCCAATATCCTCATCATGTCCATGATACTTCAAAACCCATTGTCTGATCATACTTTTAGAAGGAATATTATATTTGACTGCCAGCTTCCGGTAAAATCCTTTTTCTGACATGTAGCCTTTTACAGCCAACATCTTTATTTCTGGTGATATTCCTCTAGGCATAAAAAAACTCCCTTCTAAGTAAACAATTTTATTATTTGAACTGTCTACCTAAAAGGGAGCATACCAAATCGGATCCTGTGGGATTCTATTTATTTTCGTAAAACAATCTTACACTTCAAAGATCAGATCACCATAGCTTGGCATTGGCCATGCTTCTTTATCAACAAGCATTTCCAGATTATCAGCCGGTTTACGAACTTTGCTCATTCCTTCGAATACTACGTCATGATAGTATCTTGCCTGGGCAGGAACGTCAGCTTCCATTGCAGAAGCTTTGGCTTCTTCAGCTTCTAATTCACCGATTGCTGTATATAATTCTTTTAAGTTTGTTGTAATATCTGCTAATAATTCTTCCTGTACGCTTGTGTCAACATCTGCTGCTGCTTTGATCGTATTAACAGATTCTGCAAGGCTGGTCTGATATTTGATAACCGCAGGAACAATCTGTTTTTTCGCAATATCCAAAGTAGCCAAAGCTTCGATATTGATTACTTTTGAATACTGTTCAAACATGATCTCTGCACGGGATTCTAATTCAGCTTTTGTATAAACACCATGTTTTTCAAACATTTCAATTGCTTTATCTGTTACTAAAGAAGGAATTGCGTCTACCATAGATTTTAAGTTTGGAAGACCTCTCTTCTCTGCTTCTGCAACCCATTCATCCGAGTAACCATTACCATTAAAGATAATTCTCTTATGGGCTGTTAATAATTCTTTTACGATTTCATGTGCTTCATACATTGCATTATCTGCTTTTTCCAGACGGTCAGCAATCAAAGATAATTCATCTGCGACGATCGTATTCAATACAACGTTCGGGTCTGAAATTGACTGTGTAGAACCAACCATACGGAATTCAAATTTATTACCTGTAAATGCAAATGGTGAAGTACGGTTACGGTCTGTAGCATCTTTCTGGAATGCCGGTAATGTATGTACACCGGATGTTAACTGTGTGCCCTGTTTTGAGCTTGTAGCTTCTCCGTTTATTACTAACTGGTTAACCACATCTTCCAGCTGTTCACCTAAGAAGATGGAAATAATTGCAGGAGGTGCTTCATTTGCTCCTAATCTGTGATCATTACCTGGTGTTGATGCGGATAATCTTAATAAATCAGCATGTTTATCTACTGCAGCGATCGTTGCTGCCAGGAATAACAAGAACTGTTCGTTTTCATGAGGTGTTTTACCAGGATCTAACAAGTTCTTGCCTGTATTGGTAACAATCGACCAGTTATTGTGTTTACCGGAACCATTGATGCCTGCAAATGGTTTTTCATGAAGTAAACATACAAGACCCTGTCTGTCAGCTACTCTCTTCATTGTTTCCATGATCAGCTGGTTGTTATCTGTTGCAACGTTGTTCGATGCATAGATTGGCGCTAATTCATGCTGTGCAGGAGCAACTTCGTTATGCTGTGTCTTTGCTGTAATACCGAGTTTCCATAATTCGATATTCAGCTCTTTCATGAAGCCGGCAATTCTTTCTTTGATCGTACCGAAGTAATGATCATCTAATTCCTGTCCTTTTGGAGGCATTGCTCCGAATAAGGTACGTCCAGTGTAAATTAAGTCTTTTCTCTGTAAGTATTTTTCTTTATCTACAATAAAATATTCCTGTTCTGGTCCAACCGAAGTATCTACTTTTGTTACTTCGGTATCCCCTAAAGCTCGTAATACACGAACTGCCTGGATATCAATAGCCTGCATCGATCTTAATAATGGAGTTTTCTTATCAAGAGCTTCTCCTTTATAAGAGCAGAAAGCAGTTGGAATACAAAGGATTGTTGCATTTGGTGTTTCTTTAATGAATGCTGGAGACGTACAATCCCATGCTGTGTATCCTCTTGCTTCGAATGTTGCACGAAGTCCGCCGGATGGGAAAGAAGATGCATCAGGTTCTCCCTTGATCAGCTCTTTACCGGAGAATTCTAATAATACTTTTCCATCGCCTGTCGGGCTGATGAATGCATCATGCTTTTCAGCTGTAACACCTGTCATTGGCTGGAACCAATGTGTGAAGTGAGTAGCACCTTTTTCAATGGCCCATTCCTTCATCTCATTAGCAACAACGTCTGCAATTGCAGGATTTAATTCAGTTCCATTTTCAATTGTCTTTTTTAAATCTTTGTATACGCTTTTTGGAAGACGTGCTTTCATAACGCTGTCATCAAATACATTTGAACCAAAGATTTCTGCTACATTAATTTTTTCACTCATGTCGTAACATCCTTTCGATATTGATTAATATTCGTAACTATTCTCTCACAAAACCTTTGTTTTTGAAAGAAAAAATTACAATTTGTTTGTTTTTTCAAAAAAAAGAGGGCGACTCAACGTTAAGAATCCTAACCTGAGACGCCCTTGTCTTTTCTCTTGATTTAATCTGTACATAGCATACAAGCTTTTTCTAAAAAAATCAAGTCTTTTTTTTGATTTCTTGAAAAAAGTACAAAAACAAAAATGAAATTCTGATTTTTTTGTGCTTCATATACAAAGGCAATTCCCAAAATAACCCCCCGATTATGAAATTTTTTACTTCCAGGAAATCAAATCGTATATTTTATTTTCATGTTCTTCATACTCCGCTTCAATATGATCGCCCGTTTGGATCAACATAAGCGTTTCATCATCAGCGATTTTTTTCTTATAGAGAATATCTTCTTCATCGCGCAAATAAATATAAGTCTCACCGTCCATCGTAATATACTGAATATCAATAACCGTAATCTTCTTTTTATTGCGGGATGTGATCTCTTCGCCGGAATCATCGACGATCCCTTCTTCTGCCATCATTTCCCGATATTGACTCAGCACCTCTCTCGGAGAGGTTCCCGTGGCAACAATATTATACTTTTGAATATTTACCATTGCATACATCTTCACCAACTGGCTCTTATCTTTTAGCGCCATAATGAAGGTTGGCTGATCATTAATATTGATCAGCGCCGGAAAAGACGCCGTATAATTCAAATGCTGAATCTGTCCTTCTGCCGCGGACATCGCCGAACTTTCATCACAGCCGACAACCGGATAGTAATTCGCTTTCCCGGTCCTTCCATTCATCATGACAAAAGCAACGTTCGATTGGTCACCATTCACCGAAGTTACACCTGTGTACAACCAAAGATCTCCGTCAGCCACACGGTACCCATAGTCTTCACTTGGCTTCGTACATCCTTTATTTCCGATAATACTGTTAATAAAACCACCCGATAACGTTCCCTTCCAAAGGTACTTTTGCAGCATCAAGTCACCATCAAACGCATGGTCAACCCATCGCGGAATATCCGCGACGTCATAGTATTCCGTATCACCGCTGCACGGATCACAGATCACAACGCCTTCCACATCTTTTGCCCCAAACAGGCCTGCGTTAGCTTTCAGTACCGGACAGATGTAATACGGATTTCCGTCTTCATCGATTTCAAAGTAATAGCCCTCAAATACAGCCGTCGGATAATGAAATCTCAAATGTCTCGGAAGATATTTCCCAAAATAAGCGGACATAGAATATTTGATCGGTGTTTCTAATTCCACATATCTTGCTTCATTTTCCAGTGGATCTACCATAATATAGCCTGGGATTCCCTCTTGTTTATTATTAAACCATTTAAAAAATCCCGCATATTCCAGGGGAGCAACTTTCATCGGCGTTCCATTCAGATCGATCTGACTGTAATCGTCACTGACCTCATACTGACTGACAACATTGGACAGCGAGCCGACCGCTCTCTGTCCGATCACCGCCGCACTCTGTGTATCCATCAATGCAATATCTCTGATATCGTCCGTTTCTTCAATATCATCCACAAATTCTTTTTCCTCTACTTCCATTAGATCCGCATACTTAGAAGCGGAGAGGATTGGAGAGGAAAACAGCCATCCAATCCCAAAGACCACGGCAGTCACAACTGCAATTCCGATCATGATCCTGGACCTGAGTGTCACATATCCTTTTCCAAAGCCGTCTGCAGCCAGACTGACCGCCATCAGTACAATGATGATTGCCAGTATCATCTTCCACATCTGTATCGACATCGTTGTAATGGCCGGGAAGTAAATATAATACACAATTCCAAGAACGAAAAGCAGAATCAGTATCAGAACTGCCGCTGCCTTTCTTCCCATCATCGGCTCCTTCCCGGGATCTTTTTTGCCGGCTTTCTGCTTCCACCGCAGTCTGATCTCCTGCACGGTCTGAAGGATCAAATCCCAAAGCGTTACTCGATTCATCATTTTCACCTCTTATTCTCTTTCTGTTTCTCTTTTCTTATATCCATTCCGGACAAAGTCTGCTATTATTATAAAGACCAAAATAAAATTTGACAACATGGAAAGGAAATTTTATATGAATACAGAAAATATAAAAGTAGTGATGTCAGATGTAGACGGAACACTCCTGACAGATGCCGGAACAGTTTCTCCTAATACGATCGATGCGATCAAGAAGTTACGCAAAAAAGGAATTCTTTTCGGAATCTGCTCCGGACGGGATCTTCACAATGTAAAAGAACTGATTCCCGGATGGGGACTTTCGGGACTGGTTGATGCAATTGTAGGAAGCGGCGGCGCAGAAATTTTCGACTCCCGTACCGATACATACGAATGCTTTTATCCGCTTTCCGGCAGCCTGATCTGGGAAATCATAAAACATTTCAAGGATATGGATATCAATTTTGCCATTCCGGATCACGGAATTTTGCTTGTACTAAAAGAAGACCGGCATATCCGTTCTCTTTCCGCCAAAGATCATATTCCGTATAAAGTAATTGATCGTTCTTATCTGCTTGATCACGAATTCCTAAAAATGATGATCATCTGCGATCCGGAAAATATGGAACAGGTAATCCGCCGCAGCCGGACATTTTCCGACCAACGCTACAAGTCTTCCGCACTTCAAACAGCTGCCATGCTTTACGAATATATGGATCCCCGGATCAGCAAAACTTTCGGTCTGGAACAATTAATGAAACGGAACCATTTTACGATGGAGAATCTCTGTACATTCGGAGATGCCGATAATGACTATGATATGACAAAACATGCCGGAATCGGTGTCGTCATGGCAAACGGAAGCAAACGGACAAAAAGTGCTGCCGATTATGTAACCGATGATAATAATCACGATGGAATCAGCAAATTTGTGCATAAGTTCTTTTAAGGAACTTATGCACGTCTATATTGATCACCCCTCAACAATCAGTGTATCATATCCGGCTGCCTGCAGCTGTTTTTCCAATTCCTGTGCTTTTGCATAGGAGTCGGTTCCACCGATCAGGACCGCATAATATTCCCCTTTTGACACAATCTCCCCGTTAAATCCTTTTGAGACCGCCTGCATTAACGCATACTGTGCATTGGAAAACATACGGAACAATCCGATCTGCACGCGATAGAGTCCCGGTCTCGCAAAGTCGTCTTTCATCGCGATCACGGCATCCGCGATCTGCTCTGCGATTTCACGAAACTTTTCATCAAAAAGCTGATTATCGCTGTCGTTATTAATAAATCCGGTTTCAATCAATATCGCCGGCATATTCGTCCTTCGCAAAACGACCAGTCCCGGCCGCTCTTTCACACCCAGATTACGAAAACCGAGTGTTTCCAGATTAGCATTGATCCTGCGGGCAAGTTCCGCTTTTTTCCCGGCGTCATCATAGACAAGTGTTTCTACCCCGGAATACTGATTCGGATTCGGGTTGGAATTGCGGTGCAGAGAGATAAACAGATCCGCGTCGGACTGATTTCCGATCGTCGCCTTTTCAAATGGGGTCTGCGTTATATCTCCTGTCCGTGTATATACAACATCAATACCGGCATCCTGGAGAATTGCTCCCAATTCCAGCGCAAGATTCAGATTATCCTCCGCTTCCTTTCTTTCATTATATACCGCACCGGGATCTGCCCCGCCATGTCCCGGATCGATGATTACTTTTGGCATAAAAACCTCTCATTGATTTTATTTTTCAAAATATTATATGCAAAGGCCGTCAGAAAAGAACCATCCGCTCTATCCTTCCCGCTGTTGATTGAATTTGGGACTTGCACCCTTAAGAAATGCGCACTCGCCGGGCGCACTCAAAAATATCCCGCGAAATCTCTTCCGCGGGATATTGCATCCAAAATTATAAAATTGCTTCTTCATTAATTTCCATTGTACGGATCTTCATTGCATGACGTAATTCATAACAAAAGATTTTTCCGTCACCCGGTTCACCGGTATATGCCGCTTTCTGAATAGCCGTAATGACTTTCTTTTCCCAACTTTCATCAGAAACAACGATTTCAAACTTAATCTTAGGCAGCATCTGAACCTGTACTTCCATACCACGGACAACTTCTTTATAACCTCTCTGCTGTCCGTATCCCATAACCTGATAAGCGGTTACGCCATGGACATCGATTTTATCCAGAGCAT
Source organism: Candidatus Fimousia stercorigallinarum (assembly GCA_018715775.1). GTDB lineage: Bacteria > Bacillota > Clostridia > Lachnospirales > Lachnospiraceae > Fimousia > Fimousia stercorigallinarum. The sequence continues at coordinate 17,922 of DVKZ01000019.1, forward strand.
CTTTTACTTCTTCAAATTTATCTTCACGCACAATTGCGTCAATTTTGATCATCATAATATCTGACCTCCTACTCTTACTGATCTAAACCATTGAAACTTGGATATGCACTTTCTCCATGCTGTGTAACATCCAGACCACGTTTTTCTTCAAGATCATCAACACGAAGTGGAGTGAATACTTTTACGATTGCAACACAGATTAAAGTACCAACAACTGCAACTGCAATTGTAACTACGATACCAATAATCTGAGCCACAAATAATCTTACATCACCAAAAACTAAACCATCCCACTGTGCTACGCCGTTAATAGAGCTCTGAGCAAAAAGTCCTGTTGCAATACCGCCCCAGATACCGCCGATACCATGACAACCAAAAGCATCCAGTGCATCATCAATCATTAATTTCTGTTTTACTAATTTTACACCGTAGTAGCAGATTGGGCTGACCAATGCACCGATGATCAGAGAAGCCCAGATTGGTACAAAACCTGCGCCAGGAGTAATTGCGACAAGTCCGACTACTAAACCGGTAGATGCCCCAACTAATGTCGGCTGTCCGTCATGAATACAATCAAGAAGCATCCATACAACGAGTGCCGTTGCTGCAGAAATTGCTGATGTCATAAATGCATGAGCTGCAAGACCGTCAGCTGCTAATGCAGAACCTGCGTTAAATCCAAACCATCCGAACCAGAGCAATGCTGCACCGAGTAATACGAACGGAATATTGTGAATACGGTAAGTCATTGTTTCATAACCCTTTCTTTTTCCTAAAATAATAGCAAGAACAAGAGCACTTACACCGGAACTGATATGTACAACATCGCCGCCTGCGAAGTCAACAGAACCGATAGAAGCTAAGAATCCGCCTTCGCCCCAAACCATATGAGCCATCGGATAGTAAACAATGATAGACCAAAGTGCAATAAAGATAAATAATGCTTTAAATCTCATACGTCCTACGACTGCACCTGTAATCAATGCCGGTGTGATAATTGCAAACATCATCTGGAATGCACAGAAAACAAGATGAGGGATTGTATCTGCATATGGACCTGCATCCATACCGACTCCATTTAAGCCAAACCATCTGAAGTCACCGATAATACCCGCATGGTTTCCACCGAAAGCAAGTGAATATCCAAACAATACCCACATGACTACAGCCAGACCCATGATCATCGTACATGCCATCATTGTGTTAACAACATTTTTTCTTCGAACCAGACCTCCATAGAAAAAGGCCAGCCCCGGCGTCATAAAAAATACAAGTGCCGCGCAAATCAACATAAAACCAGTATCGCCTGCGTTCATAATAAATTCCTCCCTTATATGGTTTCTATTTATGAGTTATTCTGTTCTTTGCATTTTTATACAAAGAAAAAAGGTGCCCGAAATACAAAACTTGTATTTCAGACACCCTTGCCTCATCTGTGTGTAAGCATAACACCATCCAAGTGGAATTGCAACCCTTTTTTTGTATTTTTGAATATTTTCACAAACAATCCTTCATTTTTTTGTGCTTTTTCGGCAAAAACAGCTGAATTTTACCTTGAAAATGAAATTATTTATAAAAATAATTTTTTTATAAATTTTCCTTGACTCTATGCGCACAGAGCGTATAATGTTTGTAGTAAGTTTAGTTTTCCTAAACATACAGTTTATTTTTGCAAAACCAAATGAAGAAAGAGAGCGATACATGAAGATTGGACAAAAAATTAAAGAACTTCGGATATTAAACGGCCTGACCCAAAGCGAACTGGCAGACAGAAGTGAACTTACTAAGGGCTTTATCTCTCAAGTGGAACGAGATCTTACATCACCTTCTATTGCCACGCTCACAGATATCCTGCAGGCGCTCGGAACGACACTCGGGGAATTTTTCTATGAAGAAGAACCAGAGCAGATCGTCTTCTATCAAACAGATTATTTTGAAAAAAATGATTCTGAATATAATAATAAAATAGAATGGATCATTCCGAATGCCCAAAAAAATGAGATGGAACCAATCCGACTCACATTAAAGCCGGGGGGGTCAACCGTCCCCGATAATCCCCATGAAGGGGAAGAATTCGGTTATGTGCTTTCCGGATCTGTTACGATCAATCTCGGAAAACAAAAATTCAGAGCAAAAAAGGGAGAATCCTTTTATTACACACCGGATAAAACCCATTTTCTTTCTTCAAAATCCGGTGCGGTGGTATTATGGATTTCTTCTCCACCATCTTTTTAATTTTTTATAAATAGAAGGGAACCGTTTTCATGAGCAAGAAGATTATTGAACTAAAAAATATTACAAAATCATTTGAACATCAGCAAATCCTCAATGATATCAACCTTACCATATATGAAAATGAATTTTTAACTCTATTAGGTCCGAGCGGATGTGGAAAAACGACCATTCTCCGTATCATTGGAGGTTTTGTTGAAGCGGACAGCGGTGAAGTGATCTTTGACGGAAAAAATATCGCTGCACTGCCGCCGTACAAACGGGAGATCAATACCGTATTTCAAAAATACGCGCTTTTCCCATTTATGAATGTGGAAGAAAATGTTGCTTTTGGATTGACGATCAAAAAAATGAAAAAAAGTGAAATTCATCAAAAGGTACTGCGCATGCTAAAATTAGTCGGTCTGGAAGGCTTTGAAAAAAGAAATGTCAACCAGCTGTCCGGCGGACAGCAACAACGTGTAGCAATCGCACGTGCGCTGATCAATGAGCCAAAAGTACTGCTGCTTGATGAACCGCTGGGAGCATTAGACGCTAAGCTCCGAAAAGACATGCAGACAGAGCTGAAAAAGATCCAGAAAGAAGTCGGTATTACGTTTATTTTTGTTACCCACGATCAGGAAGAGGCATTGTCGATGTCTGATACTGTCGTTGTTATGAATCATGGAAATATCCAGCAGATCGGTAGCCCGATCGATATTTATAATGAACCGAAAAACCGTTTTGTTGCGAGCTTTATCGGAGAATCCAACATTATCCCCGGCATTATGAAAGAAGACTACCTCGTTCATTTTGACCACTGCGATTTTCCATGTGTGGATAAAGGATTTCTTCCAAATGAAGAAATTGAAGTCGTGCTTCGTCCCGAAGATATTATTTTAAGCGCGCCGGAACATGGAAAATTAACTGGGGTTGTTACCGATATTACCTTTAAAGGCGTTCATTATGAGATTATCGTAAAAGGAGAATACCGGAATTATAAAGTTCAGACAACCAAATACCATGAGATTGCATCTTCCGTCGGTATGTCTGTCATCCCGGATAATATTCATGTTATGCATAAGATGAAGGAGGAAATCCATGAAACACTTTAAAAATATGTCTATCCCGTATATTTTATGGGCACTCGCTTTTATCGTGGCTCCATTTATCCTGATCATTATCTATGCATTTACAGACAGCGGTCAGTCATTAACAGGGGCGACATTCTCTCTGGATAGTTTTCGGGATATGATCGATCCACTCTATGCAACGGTATTTATCCGTTCTTTTGAAACTGGTGTAATAACAACTGCCCTGTGCTTCCTTTTCGGATATCCAATGGCATATTTTATTACAAAATTTAGTGAAAGAGTACAGCCGGTTCTGATTTTATTTACAACCATTCCTATGTGGATCAATCTGTTACTGCGCACCTACGCCTGGATCGGGATTTTATCCAATAATGGTATTTTAAATATGATTTTGAAATTGTTTCATCTGCCCCAGGTGTCTATTATGTATACCGGAGTTGCTGTAAACATCGGTCTGATCTGTAATTTTCTTCCATTTATGATTCTGCCGATTTACACCTCTCTGAGTAAGATGGATCCTTCCTTACTGGAAGCCGCATATGACCTCGGTGCAAATAAGATTCAGGCATTTACAAAGGTTGTATTCAAATATTCAATTCCCGGCGTATTAAATGGAGTGATCCTTACATTTTTAATGGCCATTTCCGCATTTGTAATCCCGAAATTACTCGGCGGCGGTCAATATACATTACTCGGAAACCTGATTGAAAACCAGTTTATCTCTGTTGGAAACTGGAACTTCGGAAGTGCGATCTCCTTTATTTTGGCAATCGTGATCTTATTGACGATTTCCTTTTTAAAGCGGATCGATCCGGATGATGAAGCATAGGGAGGAGGCTTGCTAATGAAACATTTACGATCCCCTAAAGTATTTTATGGAATCTATATCGGTATCATCTTTGCGTTCTTCTACCTTCCGATCGCTGTGACAATGTTTTTCTCCTTTAACAGCTCGAAATCATTGACACATTTCACAGGGTTTTCGCTGCGATGGTACGTCAATCTGATCACCGACCGCGAAATTGTCGATGCCGTATGGGTTTCCATTTCCATCGCAATACTCGCAACATTGATTTCAACAATTCTTGGAACCCTGACTTCCATCGGTATTTCCAAATGCCGCAGGATCATCCGCGAATTATTGATGAATATCAACAACGTTCCGATGATGAACCCGGATATCGTAACTGCGATCGGCTTTATGATTCTGTTCTCATCGCTTCAGATTCCAAAAGGATATTATACGATGCTGCTGGCACATATTACATTTTGCACACCATATGTGATCACCAGCGTCTATCCAAAGATCAAAACGTTAGATCCAAATCTGGCAGATGCCGCCATGGATCTTGGCGCTACTCCATTTCAGGCACTGTACATGGTTCTTCTTCCAATGCTAAAAGAAGGTATTTTTGCCGGAGCACTGCTGGCATTTACCATGTCCTTTGACGATTTTCTAATTTCTTACTTTGTTACCGGAAATGGGGTTTCCAATATTTCAATTATCGTATATAATATGACTAAGCGTACAAATCCGACAATTAACGCATTATCCGTCATCGTGATCCTGGTGATCTTTCTTACCATGTTTGTTGTCCGGTTTGTTCCTTATCTCATCAATAAAAAGAAGAAAGGCAGGAATCATATTTAAATGAAAAAATTAACTAGTTTATTATTAGTTCTCGTCCTCGTATGCGCTGTAGCGCTGACCGGATGCGGCGGTACAGAAGAAGAGACACTGGAATTAAAAATATTTAATGCAGGTGAATATATCGATAAATCATTATTGACAGAATTTGAAAAAGCATATGGCTGCGAGATCATTTATGAAACATTCGATTCTAACGAATCAATGTATACGAAGCTTCAAAGTGGTGAAACGTATGATATCCTTGTTCCATCCGATTACATGATTGATCGGCTGATCAAAGAAGATTATCTGGCTGAGATCGACTGGGATCAGATTACGAACAAAGAGCTTCTGAATCCGGACATTATGGGACAGGATTTTGATCCGGATAACACATACAGCGTACCATACTATTATGGTACCGTTGGCATTTTGTACAACAAGAAAGTCGTGGATAAAGAAGATCTCGCTGATGGATGGGAACTGCTGCGCAACCCAAAATATAAGGATGACATTTACATGTACGATTCCGAACGGGATTCCTTTATGATCGCTTTAAAAGCGCTCGGATATTCAATGAACAGCACGAATGAAAACCAGATCAACCGGGCATATCGCTGGCTTGTAAACCAACGCGATACCATGAATCCTGTCTATGTTACGGATGATGTTATCGATAACATGATTTCCGGGAATAAGTCGATCGCTGTTGTATATTCCGGCGATGGCGCATTGATCATGAGTGAAAACAGTGATATGGACTTCTTCGAACCGGATCAGGGCACCAATGTATGGACAGACTGTATGGTCATTACAAAAGATTGTGAAAATACAGAACTTGCCCATCAGTTTATTAATTTCCTCTGTGATGCGGATAATGCCTACATCAACACCCAATACGTTGGATACAGTTCCGCTGTCCAGCCTGCATATGAATTGATGAGGGATGATGATTATGCAGGAATTAACGCTTATGTGCCAAGAACCGGCTATGAACAGGACGAAGTATTTACCTACCAGTCTAATGAGATCCGCGAAATCTATTCTGAACTCTGGACAAGAATTAAAGCATATTAAAAAACAAAACCGGAAGAAATCCACAAAACGAGTGGAATTTCTTCCGGTTTTCCATTTATATCTAGATACAATACATACCGCCCATCGTTCCCGGCATACAGCAGCTATTGCAGCATAAATTCAAAGCACAGATCGTGCAGCACCACGTATTCATGCTGCTCATCGGATTGCCGTAGTTTCTTCCGCGGTTCATATATTGTTCACCGCCGCTTCGCAGCTGTTCCTGAAACTGCAGATAAATACCGTTATTCGGATCTTTCTGAAGGGCCGTCTGAATATGCGCCATAGCCGTTGCATGATTTCCGGAATATGCATTCGCTACGGAGCTTAAATAATACCACTGTGCATCGCGCATAGCGGATCCGATCTCATTCAATGCCTGCAATGCTGCCTGATATTGCCCCATTCGGATATAAAGAGTCGCAGCCTGAATATAGGAATTGCCGCCATAGGTGTTCCAGCCCTGCTGATCATAACTTTGCCGCTGGCCGCCATATCCACCATAAGAAGACTGTCCGTACGAACCGCCCCCATAAGTATTCCCATACGAGCTGCCTGATCCATAACGTCCCGATGTTGTTCCCTCGGTTTTCTGCTTATTCATAATCATCTGATAAGCAGCCTGTATCTCTTTAAACTTTTCTTCTGCCTGATCTTTATTGGGATTATTAATATTCGCATCCGGATGATATTTTCGGCTCAGCTTCCGGTATGCTTTTTTTACTTCTTCATCACTTGCCGTAGGAGACAAGCCCAGTACCTTATAAGGATCCATGATCATTCCTCTTTCATCACATCATATTCAAAAGACCGGCTGCGGATGATTCTAATTTTTCCTTTGCACATCTAATCTCTTCCGCCTGCTCTTTCGTGATCGTCTCAGGCTTTGTTTTAGAAATGCTCTTCCTCAGCTGTCTCATATCTGATTTTATCGCAGAACGTGTACTTCGGTCAATTTCTTTTTTATGCTGACGCAAAAGATTATCCACCCGGTTTACGAAATTTTCAGATTCAAATCGGATATCCAGCCATTCTTTATGTTCCGCATCTTCATTTTCATACATTGCAGCATCGCGTCTTGCACGTTCAATTTCTTCTTCCGTCATATTATTGCTGGACGTGATCGTAATCTCCTGTTCTTTTCCAGTTCCGAGATCTTTTGCCGATACTTTAACGATTCCATTTACATCAATATCAAACGTTACTTCAATTTGAGGAACCCCCGCCATCGCGCGTTTAATTCCCTTTAATCTGAAATTGCCTAACAGTTTATTATCTCTGGCAAACTGTCTTTCCCCCTGATAAACCTTGATATCCACCGCCGTCTGGAAATTCATCGCCGTGGAAAAGATCTTGCTCTGGCGCACCGGAATGGTTGTATTCCGCTCAATCACACGATTACATACACCTCCAACCGTTTCAATAGACAATGACAGCGGTGTAACATCCATTAAGATCAGATCTGCCGCTGCACTGCCGGCAGACAGATTTCCGCCGAGCTTACCACCCTGGATCGCTGCTCCCATAGCTACGCATTCATCCGGATTCATATTTTTTGACGGTTCCTTTCCCGTCAATTGTCTGACTTTATTCTGTACCGCGGGGATTCTCGTAGACCCGCCGACAAGCAATACTTTTTGAAGATCGGACGAAGTGATTCCGGCATCTTGCATCGCCATACGAACCGGACCGGCCGTCCGTTCGACAAGATCGTAGGTCAGACGGTCAAACGTTTCTCGCGTAATATTCATTTCCATATGTTTCGGACCGGTGGAATCTACAATAATAAACGGTAGATTCACCTGAACGCTCTGTGCAAAGGAAAGTTCCTTTTTTACGCGTTCTGCTTCTTCCTTTACCCGCTGCATGGCCGTCACATCTTTTCTTAAATTAATTCTTTCCGTCTTCTGGAATTCCGTGAGCATATAATCGCAGAGCTTCTGATCAAAATCATCTCCGCCGAGATGGTTATCTCCTGCCGTTGCGAGTACCTCAATCAATCCGTCACCAATCTCTATGATCGAAACATCGAAAGTTCCTCCCCCCAGATCATAGACGAGAATCTTCTGGGGCTGTCCGTGATCCAGCCCATAAGCTAACGCTGCTGCTGTCGGTTCATTAATGATTCTCTTGACTTCCAGCCCTGCGATCCGTCCGGCGTCCTTTGTTGCCTGTCTCTGTGCATCATTAAAATAAGCCGGTACAGTAATCACGGCTTCATGAATCGATTCTCCGATATATTCTTCTGCATCTTTTCTCAGTTTCTGCAAGATCATTGCTGAAATTTCCTGGGCAGTGTAGGATTTTCCATTTAATTTATGTCTTTTATCCGATCCCATATCCCTCTTAATCGAAAGAATTGTCTCTTCCGCATTTACCGCTGCCTGTCTCTTCGCTGTTTCTCCGACTAATCTTTCTCCGCGTTTGCTGTATGCTACGACTGACGGAGTTGTCCGGTTTCCTTCTGCATTCACGACAACGACCGGCTGATCGCCTTCCATGACCGCTACACAGCTGTTTGTCGTTCCAAGGTCTATTCCGATTACTTTACCCATAAACTTCCTCCTGTATATCAAAATAATAAAATTTTCATCTAAAATTACCGATTATCACAATGAACACTATACCATAAATTCATAAAGGTAAAATTAACTGATTATAAAATTTTTTAAAACAAATTTGTTAGTTAATTTTTTGTCATGAATTACTAAAAAAAATACATATTTTGCTATTGATTTTTGTGTAAAAAAGCGATTAAATGTAAGTAACAGAAATTTTGTCTAAATAGAAGACCTTGGTCGACATATAAGGACACGAAAAACATAACACACTATTTAGGAGGTATTTGAAACATGAGTTATGGATTTGGACATATGATTGACATCTTAAAGAAAGATCCAAAGAAAATCGTATTTACAGAAGGTGCGGATCCACGTATCTTAGAAGCTGCTTCTCGTTTATTAGCAAGTTATTTCCTTCATCCGATTTTGATCGGAAAAGAATCGGAGATCTATGATTCTGCTGAAGAAGCTGGTTATAACATTCGTGGTGCTGAGATCATCGATCCTGATAAATACGACAGATTCGATGAGATGGTTGAACTGTTCTGCGAGATTCGCAAATCAAAGGGAATGACTCCTGAAAAAGCAGAACCGATCTTAAGAAGTCCGAACTATTTTGGTACTATGTTAGTAAAAATGGGCGTTGCTGATGCTCTTCTCGGCGGTGCAACTTACTCTACTGCTGATACTGTACGCCCTGCTCTTCAGATCATCAAAACAAAACCGGGGAACAGAATCGTATCATCCTGCTTTATCTTAGTTCGTCCGGCTGCTTCCGGTGCAAACGAAGTATTAGCTATGGGTGACTGTGCGATCAACATCGCTCCATCTGAAGATGATTTAGTAGAAATCGGTATTGAAACAGCAAAATGTGCAACGATCTTCGGTATTGATCCTAAAGTTGCTTACTTAAGCTATTCTTCTTTCGGTTCCGGTGCAGGCCCAACAGTTGATATGATGAGCAACGCTGCAAAACGTGCTGCTGAATTAGCTCCTGAATTTGATATTGAAGGAGAACTTCAGTTTGATGCTGCTGTATCTCCAAATACAGCTAAGATCAAATGCCCAGGTTCTAAAGTAGCAGGCCATGCAAATACATTTATCTTCCCTGACATCAATGCAGGTAATATCGGATATAAAATCGCACAACGTCTTGGACAGTTCGATGCTTACGGACCGATCCTCCTTGGATTAAATGCTCCGATCAATGACTTATCTCGTGGATGTAATGCGATTGAAATTTATTCTATGGCAATCATTACTGCCGCTTTAGCATAAACTGATTGCAGAGATTATAAAAGAGAAGAAGCAATCCGGTATAGAGTTCGGAACTTGAAAAAGTCTGAATTCTATGGGATTGCCTCTTCTACCAGTCATATTAGGATGATAAATATACTTTATTACAGCATCATCCAGATTCCGAAAAGAAGAACGCCGCACACAAACAAAATGCAGATTGTTTTTAACGCGGTCAATCCGCTTTTCTTCCATGAATCTTCTGTTTTTTCTGCTTGCTGTATTTCTTCATCTTCTTTCCATCCGCTTTGCATCTCTTCCAGATCCCAACGCTGTCTGAGATTCTTCAATAAGGTTTTTGCCTTCTTTTGATTTTCATCATCGATATAAAGATCTGTTCCGTAGGAAGAAAAATCGCTTGGAATTTTTAAATACTCTCCGCTTTCGCTTTCTTTCGAATAACACGAAATATGCTCTTCTTTCAAAACATCCATGTATTCTTTGAATTGCAACGAATCCTGAAGACTATATAATTTCATCATACTGCTTTTCCTCCTTATTAATCATTCTGTCATGTTATTATGACTATATCATATGAATATTACAAAAAGCTTACAAAAAATCAACCGATTCCTTATGATTTTCCTCTTACTTTAATCTGTGATACAACTCTGCGTCAGTTGCCATGATATATGGATTCACCCAGAAAATTCCGGCAATTCCCAATGTAATCGTACTTAAAAACTTCCATAAAATAAAGGACAGACCAAGTACAAAAGTATTCCATTTATTCCCATACATCATCTCCCTGCTCCTTGCAAATGCCTCTTCTTTTGTCATATTTGGATTTTCTGCAAGCAGATACGGTATCATATAATATTCATAAGATTTCACAATTCCCGGAATGATAAATAGCAACGTCCACAAAAGCAGATAGAGATTCTTAAAAAAGGTGATCTTTACAACATTCAGATAATGCGATCCCTGAAATCCGAATAAAATCTCTTTCACCTCTGCCGGTTCGTGTGCATTCTTCAGGAAAAAGCGGCTTCCGCCGACTTCCGCTACGTTTAGAACAAAGATCTGCATGAATATTCCTGCTAATGCGATCAACAGGAAAAAGACACCGAATACCGTGCCGGTAAGCAGTCTCCAGACCGCGATCGGCGATATCTCATCCGCTATCAGCCTGGACGCATTATCAACAGCCGTTCCCACTGCACCGGAAATGCCGGATGAAGAGTCTTCCCAATCCATAAATTCATTTTCCACAAATTCTGTTACGCTATGGTTCACATCAGTATATGAGGAATCCTCAGAATCTGATCCCGCATTGGAACCGCTTCCCGTGATAACGGTAATGATCAGCGCCACCAGAACACATTTCCAATAATTTCTCCGAAATGCTTTTTTCGCTCTCTCTTTTAATTCTTCCCTTGTCCACATATTTTTCTCTCCTACATCGTTATAAACTTTTTCTTTACCTACATTATATCAGAAAATAAGCTGTTAATTCTTACAAATCATTAACTTTTTTTATCTTTAATATATATATAACGTATATTCGAAGCAAATTGTGACAATTTTTTTATTAACGAATAAAATTTGTTCGATAATCCCGTTCCGTTTCCGGTAATGCGATCCCGCTCTTCTTTCCGGCATCGATACACTTGATCATCCATGCAAGATTGCGCGCCAGATTGCGCATCGTCTGCAGGCCTTCTTCATCCTTTTGTGCTTCTCCCGGAATAGTGCCATGCACATTGTTCCAGTAAGTTGATCCTGCAACCGGCATCTGGGAAATGCCAAAATACTTATTCAGACAGTCAAAGGATGCTGTCGTTCCTCCCCTTCTGGCTACAGCGACAGATGCCCCCGGTTTAAATTGAAATGCGTAGCTGCTGCTATAGAAAACCCGGTCTAAAAACGATAAGATCCTTCCGCTTGGATGAGCATAATATACCGGTGTACCAAAAATGAAACCATCCGCTTCCTTTGCCTTTGCAACAAATTCATTCACCGCATCATCCGTAAATACACAGCCATTCTCATTGCAATTACCGCATCCGATACAATCTCTGATCGGTTTGCCCCCAAGCTGTACAATTTCATATTCAATTCCTTCCTTTTCCAGCTGTTTTCCGATTTCCTTCAGTGCCGTACCAGTGTTTCCGTTTTCCTTTGGACTTCCATTTAACATTAATACTTTCATTTTTTGCCTCCTTATAAAATACTCCTTCTTATCCGATGACTCTCGCATAAGAAGGAGCATATTTCTTAAATCTCCGGTACTGTGATCACGCCGGTTATCGCCGATGCCGCAGCAGTTGCCGGTGACCCAAGATAAATCTGTACCTTATTCGTTCCCATTCTGCCTAAGAAATTACGGTTATTCGTTGCCATAACAACCTCATCATCGGATAAGATGCCGCATGCCCTTCCGCAGCATAAACCACATCCAGGCTGCGTAACAATGGCTCCCGCTTTTAGAAACGTGGATAAATACCCCGCTTTGCTCGCATCCAAATATACCTGACGGCTGGCAGGCGTAATGATCAGCTTCACATAGTCGGCAACTTTTTTCCCTTCCAGGATTTTAGCTGCAACTGCAAGATCTTCCAGTCTTCCATTCGTACAGGAACCAATGAATACCTGATCCAGTTTTGTGCCTGCAACTTCCGCTACATCTTTGATGTTATCTACTTGAGACGGGCAGGCAGTTACCGGAACAAAATCCTCGGCATTATATTCCATCACGCGGCAGTATTTTGCATCCTCATCTGCGCGAATCCATTCGATGTCGGACAGTTTTACATTTGAAAATTCTGCTGTCTTCTCATCCGGAGCAAAAATGGCTGCTTTTGCACCCGCTTCTACCGACATATTTGACATTGTAAGGCGGGAAGCAATAGACATATTTTCAAATGTCGAACCATGAAATTCCAGGCACTTATATGTTGCTCCATCCGCTCTCAGATCACCGATCAGACGTAAAATAACATCTTTTGATGTAACATTAGAAGGAAGTTCGCCATTTACGACAATCTTGATCGTTTCCGGCACGCGGATCCACATTTCTCCGGTTCCTAAAATGGATGCCATTTCTGTATATCCGATCCCTGATGAGAAACATCCGACACCTCCATATGTCGTCGTATGGGAATCCGTTCCAAATACAATATTCCCCGGTTTTGCGTACCCTTTTTCCGGCATCAGCTGATGGCAGATCCCGTCGCTTCTATGTACGTGTGTCAATCCGTACTCTTTAACAAACTGATCGCCAATCTTAAAATGACGGACATCTTCTACCGCACTCGTTGGTACGAGGTGGTCATAAATCAATACAACTTTGTCCGGATCCCAGATCTTTGAAAATCCCATTTCTTTGAATTTTTCTGCTACAAATGGGATAAAAATATCATGGATCATTACGCGGTCAACAGAAACTGTTACGATCTGACCGGGAGTCAGAGACTTTGCTCCTACATTATTCATAATGATCTTTTCAATTAATGTATTTCCCATGCTCCAATCCTCCTATTTCGTAATACCGTTTCGTTTCTGCATCGCTCTTACAAGTCCGCCTGCATTGATAATATCCATCAGATTATCCGGTAAGGAATGAATCGGATATTCTTTTCCTTCGTGCTCGATCGATCTGCCCAGTGTCACGGTTAACGTATCACCTTCTTTGACAACATCCTGGATCTGATCGTTCTCAATCAATAATAATCCATTATTAATGGAATTGCGGAAAAAAATACGTGCATATGATTTTGCGATCACACAGCTGACTTTTAGCGCCTTAATGATTTCCGGCGCCTGCTCTCTGGAAGAACCACAGCCGAAATTTTTACCGGCAACAATAATATCTCCTTCGCAGATCTGAGATGCCAATTCCGGACGAAGCGGTGAAAATCCATATGGTTTCATATCTTCTACTGTTGGAAGAGCTAAATACTCTGTCGGTATGATAATATCTGTATCAATATCATCACCAAGGACCCATACTTTACCTGCAAATTTATTCATTTGTACCTGCCTCCTGACTCTCAATATATCCTGTGATCGCAGCGCGTGTCACGGTTTCCGCTGATGCGAGATAAACTTTGGAGCTCGGATGTCCTGCTCGGCCCTTAAAGTTACGGGTTCCGGTAGAAACCAGCACTTCGTTTTCTCCGATCACGCCCTGACAGCTTCCCCAGCAGACGCTGCAGTTTGCATTCATGATCTGTGCTCCCGCTTCCATTAATGTATCCATAATTCCTTCTTCCAGTGCCTGAAGATATACTTCATTTGATGCCGGAGCAACAATAAAACGTACATTGTCTTTTACTTTCTTATTTTTCAATAATCTGGCTGCCACACGCAGATCATCGATCCGTCCGTTGTTACAGGAGCCTAAAAATGCCTGATCGATCTTCACTTTTCCAAGCTGCTCTAACGGGACAACATCATCCACAAAATCCGGACGGGCTGCGACTGGTTTAATCTTACTCAGATCATAGTGATATACTTTTTCAAATACTGCATCCTGGTCGCTGATATACATGTGTTCCACTTTTCTTCCACGAGAATGCACATATTCGATCACTTTTAAATCCGGTTCTACAATACCGGTCTTTGCTCCTGCTTCTACACATAGATTACATAACACCATTCGATCATTGATACTCAGATTGTGCGCACCCTCTCCGCCAAACTCCATGATCTTATAATTGGCTCCGTTGGCCCCGATATCCCCGATGATCGTTAAGATCAGATCCCTCGGATAAACACCTTTTTGCAGCTTTCCGGTTAAATTAAAACGAATCGTTTCCGGAACGAGAACCCAAGACTGTCCGGTTACCATTCCGTACAATAAATCCGTACAGCCGACACCGGTTCCAAATGCGCCAAGCGCCCCATAACTGCATGTATGAGAATCCGCTCCGAAAATCAGTTCTCCCGGACATACGTAGTCTTCCAACATGATCTGATGACAGACTCCCTGTCCTTCGTACAGTTTAATTCCCTGTTCTTTCGCAAAATTCCGCATCTTCTTATGCGCTTCTGCCGTTTTCGGATTTTCTGCCGGAACATTGTGATCCATAATAAATACAATTTTATCTTTATCTGCGATCTGCGGATTTTTTAACTGATGATAAAACATATCGATCGTCAAGTGCGTTGTACCATCATTGGACATCATACGATCCAGCGTTACCGTATGGATATCTCCCGGTTTAACAGATTTTACCCCGGCTGCTTTTGCAATAATTTTTTCGCCTATTGTCATTCCCATATGCTTACACCTCACCATTATTCAAATAATTGATCAATCCGCCTTTATCAAGAATTGTCTGCATTAATTCCGGCAGTTTTGTACATGCATATTGTTTCTCATTGTAGATGATACTTCCCTTTGATAAATCCAGTTCCACTTCTTCCGATTCTTTCACATCATCATACAATTCCTTACATACAAGCACAGGAAGCCCGACATTGATCGCATTACGGTAAAAGATCCTTGCAAATGATTTTGCGATCACGGCTTTAATTCCCAGTGCTTTTAAAACAGATGGTGCCTGTTCTCTCGAAGAACCACATCCAAAATTTTCTGCTGCTACGATCACATCTCCCGGCTCCACTTTCTGTGCAAATTCAGGATCCAGTGACTCAAATGTATAACCTTTCATTTCATCAATATTAGGCAGCAGCAAATATTGTGATGCGATGATCTGATCGGTATCCACATCATTATGAAATTTCCATACTCGGCTTTTGCTCATTAAAACTTCCTCCTAACATAATCTCAGGCATCACGATTACATTTAATTGCGAAAATACCTTAATTTATAGAATACAGTAAAATTATACAGAATTCAAGTATTCGTCCTTTCGTATTTTCACACAAAAAAACCACTCATCCGGACATTACTGCCAGATAAATGGTTTTCCACATGATTTATTCTCCTTCACAAATATAGACCGGCAGTCCGGTCTCTTCAATCGCTTCTTTATCCTGAATACGGATTCCCCGATCAGTAAAGACCGCATCGAATTCTCCGATCGCAGCAATCTGACACAACGCTTTTTTTCCGATCTTATTGCTCGTACATAGGAGATACTTCTTCTCCGCCGCTCGCATAAAAGCCTGTTTGGTTTCTGCCAGTCCAAGACCGGTGGTGAATGCGCCCCGAACTACAGATACGGCATTTGGGGAGATAAACGCTTTGTCCACTGATAATTTCTGTATAAATGCCAATGTTCCTGCTCCATCAGTACATCCATACATCGGACGCATCTCACCACCACAAAATAGGATTTTTATATTTTGGCACTGATAAAGTTCACCAGCCACCGCAATATCATTCACAACAACTGTCAGATCCTTTCGATCCTTCAGCTGTCTTGCCAAATGCACCGACGTCGATCCTGCATCCAGGATCACCGCCTCTCCATCTCGGATCAGCGTTGCTGCTTTTCGCGCGATCTCTTCTTTTTCCTGCTCAAAAACGTCTCTGGATGCAATCCCATCTTTATCAGAAAGCATATCCTCACGGTAGATCGCGCCACCATGCGTTCTCTTCAAAAATCCCTGCGTCTCCAAATCTCTTAAATCCGCACGGATCGTCGCACCGGATACCTGAAATCGTTCGGCGAGTTCATGAATGTCCGCCCTTTGATTTGCTCTCACATAAGATACAATCTGTTCTTTTCTTTCTTCCGCAAACATCTCCGATACTCCATTTTCATTTCTTTTCATTTGACTATTATATTTTATCATATACTTTCATTTATTGCAATATATTTTCATTTATTTTTTTATGCTTTACTTTATTGACTTTCCATTCCATTTATCATATGATAAATATAACATTAATTAAATGCTGATTTAATTATTTAATCTTTTAATTTGAATATAACACCGGAGGTAACACTATGAATAAATTCAAATCAACCGATCCATTGCCAATATGCGACGAACAGCATGAACATCAGGACATTGAAGCGATCAAAAAGACTTTACCGGAAGATGACCGTTTTATCGAAGCTTCTGATCTGTTCAGCCTGCTAAGCGACAGCACCCGTTTAAAAATCTTATGGCTGCTCTGCCATAATGAAGCCTGCGTCTGCGACATCGCTTCCGCCATCGACATGAGTTCTCCGGCAGTTTCCCACCATCTGCGTTCTTTAAAGCAGCTCGGTATCATCACCTTCCGCAGAATCGGGAAAGAAGTTCATTATACCTTGTCGGATTCTCCGGCCGGGCATCTGGCACACAAAATGATTGATACGATCTTAGAAACGGAGGGTGATCAGGCATGAAAAAGAAATATACCCTTCAAAATCTCGGATGCGCCCACTGTGCCGCAAAAATGGAAGACAGGATCAAGCAACTGGATGGTATTGAAGAGGCAGTTATCTCTTATCCAAATAAATTATTAGTCGTAACTGCAAAAGATCCTGACAGCCATATCAGTCAGATTCAAAAAATATGCTCTTCGATTGAAAGTCAGGTAAAAGTCCTGCCAAGAGCAGTTCACGAATCAGTACATGCAGAACACTGTCACGAACACTCGCATGAGCATCACCATGAGCATTGTGGCTGTCATGAACATCATCATGAGCATGAACACCATGAAGAACCGGCTCATCACCATAATGAAGCCGCTCATGGCGAAAAAGAAAAATCAGGCGTCATTCGGCTGGCAGCCGGCATTGTATTAGCGGTCATTGCCTATATTGCCGGATTTGCGATTGACAATGACAACATTACGCTGATTCTTTACCTCATTGCTTATCTGTTTCTTGCTAAAGACATTATCCTTACTGCAATCCACAATATCGGCAAGGGACAGATCTTTGATGAAAATTTCCTGATGGTCATCGCAACACTCGGTGCTTTTATAATCGAAGAATATCCGGAAGCTCTCGGCGTTATTCTGTTCTACCGCATCGGAGAAGCTTTTGAAGATTATGCTGTTGAAAAAAGCCGTGCTTCTATCATGGAAACGGTCAACATGCGTCCGGAAACTGTCTTACAGGTTCATGGCGATCATACGCATGAAATTCCAGCAGAGGACGCAGTTCCCGGCATGGTCATCCTCGTGCGTCCCGGCGACCGCATTCCGCTCGATGGAATCATCACAGAAGGATCCTCACAGATCGATACTTCTGCACTGACAGGTGAACCGGTACCGGTAACTGCTTCCGAAGGAGATTCTGTATTATCCGGCTGTCTCAACCAGACAGGCGTAATCAAGCTTCAGGTAACAAGCAGTCTGGACGAATCCATGGTAAGCCGCGTTATGGAGTCTATGGAAAATGCCGCAGCAAACAAGCCGAAAATGGAACGTTTTATTACGAGATTTTCGCGTGTATATACTCCTTTCGTTGTAGTTATTGCTCTTGCAACCGCCATCATTCCTTCTCTTGTAAGCGGAAACTGGGAACACTGGATCTATACCGCCTGCACATTCCTTGTTATCAGCTGTCCATGCGCCCTCGTTTTAAGTGTTCCGCTTTCTTTCTTCTCGGGCATCGGACTCGGTTCCAGACAGGGAATCTTATTTAAAGGAGGCACTGCCCTTGAAGCATTAAAAAATGTAAAAGCGATTATTATGGATAAAACGGGAACGATCACCGAAGGCAACTTTGTCCTGCAGTCCATTCTCCCGTATTCGAAGGAAAGCGAAGATACCCTGCTTGCATATGCCGCTGCCTGTGAACAAAATTCCACTCATCCGATCGCAAAAAGCATTTTAACGGCTGCCGACGAACGCAGCCTTACCTTACCGGAAATATCACATATTGAAGAAATCGCCGGCCACGGGATCACGGCGCAGATCAATGATCGGATAATCTTATGCGGCAATCAAAAACTGATAAACAGGTATGGCATTGATCTTCCCGCGGAAACAGCCGATTACGGAACAGAAGTTTTCCTTGCGATCGACGGTAAAATTGCCGGAAGATTCCTGATATCCGACACGATCAAAAGTGACAGCCGGGAAGCAATCGAACTCCTGAACCAAAAAATTCAGACCATCATGCTTACGGGAGATTCTGAAGACAGCGCAAAGGCTATTGCACAGAAAACCAGTATCAAAGAATACTATGCAAAATTGCTTCCGGATGATAAACTGAATTTGTTACAAAAATTGCGTCAGACATATGGACCGGTCATGTTTGTTGGAGACGGCATCAACGATGCTCCGGTTCTGGCAGGCGCTGACTGTGGCGCTGCTATGGGAGACGGTGCTGATGCAGCAATTGAAGCGGCTGATGTCGTTTTCATGACTTCCCGCCTCTCAGCGATCCCGGAAGCCATCCGTATCGCTAAGCTGACGAATTTTATCGCTGTAGAAAACATTATTTTTGCACTCACTGTAAAAGCACTGGTACTGATCCTCGGTCTTTTTGGTATTGCGTCCATGTGGATGGCCGTATTTGCAGATACCGGAGTCGCAGCGATCTGTATCATCAATTCAATTCGAATATTACGAAAGTAGGGGGATAACGATATGCAGGCAAATTCACGATGCTGGGCCTGTCTCTTTCATAAAGAAGAACAGACCGTTCGTCCGTTTCCGGATGAGAAAAAGAAAAAGGAATATTTACGTGAAGTATTAAAATTATTATATGACCATGGACAGACCGGTTCTGCTCCATGGCTCAGCATGAAGATCGGTGAAATCTATGACCGCTATTTTGAAAAAACGACCGATTACGCCGCGATCAAACAAAAATACAACCAGTACATGCTCTCCAAGGAGACGATTGTAGAAGAAAATATCCGGAACTCCGACGATCTGATCGCCTCCTGTATCAAATACGTCTGTGCAGGAAATTTTATTGATTTCGGGACCGGGATCAAAGTCGATGATTCTATTCTCGAAGACCTGCTTCAAAAAGCAAAAACAGAGACGGTAGATGAAAAAGAATTAAAACAACTGAAAAATGACCTCGCGACCGCGAAAGAACTCGTTTATCTGACTGATAATTGCGGTGAGATCGTAATGGATAAGTTATTTATTAAGATATTAAAAGAACAATATCCTCATCTTCACATCACCGCTATCGTTCGTGGTAAACCGGTCATCAACGATGCAACTATGGAAGACGCCAAACAAGTCGGTCTTACGGATATTGTTGACTGCATCGGCAATGGAGCAGCTATGCCGGGAACCCATATCAGTGAGATTTCCGAAGAAGCCCGGGATCTGATCTTAAATGCAGATGTTGTGATCGCTAAAGGGCAGGGAAACTTTGAAGGTTTATATGGAGAAAAAGTCAATCCGTATTTCTTATTCTTATGCAAGTGCGAACTGTTCGTAAAGCGCTTTGGACTGAAACAGTTTTCTTCTGTCTTTGCAAAAGAAGATGAAATCCATATTATCGATTAACAATGAGAGCTCCGCAAACAGCAATATCGTTTGCGGAGCTCTATTTCTAAATACAAAATACGATCATTAATTAAATGCTACAAACTTGTGGCACATATGATATAAGAATAATCCGATATCACGGCCTTTTGTACCGGGCAGGTTGACAAATGCAGCAAGCGATGCTCTGCGCACTCTTCTGGCAAGTTTCTTATCATAAGCCGCAACGTCATCCCACATATCGCTTACCATCCGTTCAGCTTCTTCTGTCCGGTTCAAGCGGGTAAAAGCAGTTGCGATTGCCATAATAAAGACAACCTCATGATACAGATAACGGGCAAGTTTTGGATTATCCTCCTTGATCTTCTTAATATCATGCGCTTTAAATATTTCCTTCGATACCAAAACCTGGTGAGAACATTTTTTCTTCAAGCTCTCCTCGGATACCGATTGATCTTCCCGTCCGATCAGATAATGATAAAGATCGACATCCATATAGCACATGCGTGTTACATATGGCAGAGGTTTATATACAAACAGATTATCCTCATAAAAAGTATGCTTCGGCAATTCAATCCCACAATCAATCAATAATTGTGTTCGATAAATGCAGGAATGCAACGTCAGATACTGCCATGGCAGAAATGGTTTTGTCTTATCCCATCCAAAAATACCATTCTGAGGAAATACATTTCGATATTTGATCGTCCGATTCAATTTTGGATCATCTTTATGATCATAAATGTAATTACAGATCATCAGATCGATCCCCCCGCGTCTTTCACACAATTCCAGACGGCGGAGAACCTTCGGAAGCGCTTCTTCATCCAGCCAGTCATCAGAATCTACCACTTTAAAATAAATTCCGGATGCTTCTCGCAGCCCATGATTGATTCCTTCCCCATGCCCGCCGTTTTCCTGTGTCAGGACGCGTACGATATTCGGATATTTTTTTGCATATTCCTCGGCTATTTCCCCTGTTTTATCGGTTGAACCGTCATTAACAATGAGAATTTCCACATCATCTCCGCCCTTTAGCAGACTTTCTATACAAATATCCATATATTCCTGTGAATTATAGCAAGGAACAACAAATGTAATTAGTTTCTGATTCATATTTTCCCCCTTTTACTCTAAGGTCAGCTCTGCCTCTGCATCGCCGTCAACTTTCGCTTTCGCATTTTCAAGCATTAATTTAATACGGTTCAGCTGATTTACTTTACTTGCACTCGGATCATAATCAATCGCTACAATATTGGTCTGCGGATACAATTCTTTGACTTTTTTAATAATACCCTTGCCGACAATATGATTTGGCAGACATCCGAATGGTTGGATACATACAATATTGTCAACACGATTTTTGACGAGATCAATGATCTCTCCTGGTAAAAACCATCCTTCCCCGCACTGATTTCCAATCTGCAGAACAGAGGATGCATCTTTTCGCATCTGTTCCAGTTCGGTCGGCCGTTGGAAACGTTCGCTTCTATCCAGAGCGCGGAAGATCCTCTTTCTCATGCTGTCCATAAAGGAAATAGCCGCTTTTGCCATGTAAGATCCGGTTTTCGAACCGCCGAGATATCGCTCACGATAAATCGCATTCCAGAAACAGTATTCAAGAAACTCCACCAGATCCGGCATAACGACTTCCATACCCTCATCTTCTAATAAATCTACAAGATGATTATTCGCGATCGGCATGAATTTAACCAGAACTTCTCCGACAATTCCCACTTTCGGTTTAATAATGGATTCATCGATCGGAAGATTATCAAAATCCCGGATGATTCCCTCACAGTTTTTATAAAATTTCTGCATATTTATAGAAGATTTTAAAATATCATCAATACAGATTTTTTTCCATTTTTCGTGTAAGCGGTTTGTCGCACCTTTTTCCACTTCGTACGGACGGATGCGGTAAACGACTCTCATAAAGATATCGCCGTATACAATTGCCTGCATGCATTTAGAAAGCATTTTAAAAGAATACTTAAATCCTTCATTTGTTTCCATACCGTTCGCATTCAGAGAAATAACCGGAATCTGCGGATATCCTGCTTCTGCCAGCGCTTTCCGGATGAAACCGACATAGTTGGAAGCACGGCAGCCACCTCCGGTCTGTACCATCAAAACTGCAAGCTTATCGACATCATATTCACCGGATAAGACAGCATCGATGATCTGACCGGTGACGATCAGCGCCGGATAACATGCATCGTTGTTGACATATTTCAGCCCCATATCCAACACGTTCTGGCTCTCATTTTTCATCATCTTAACACGGTATCCGCAGCTCTTCATCGCTGCTTCTAAAAAGTCAAAATGAAGCGGTGCCATCTGAGTACAAAGGATCGTATAACCCTCTTTCTGCATTTCTTTTGTATATTCCACACGCTCATAATCTTGTATCTTTTGGTTTTCCGAAGAAACAATTTTTTGCCGAAGCTTTAATGCCGCGATCAAAGAACGCATTCGGATCTTCGCTGCGCCGAGATTGTTCACCTCGTCGATTTTTAATAAAGTATATAATTTTCCTGCCTGTGTAAGCAGATCCTGTACCTGGTCTGCGATCACCGCATCGACGCCGCAGCCAAAAGAATTGAGCTGAACAAGATCCAATTTATCATGTTCCGCAACAAATTCGCTGGCAGCATAGATCCTGGAATGATACATCCACTGGTTCGTCGCGCGCATCTTATGATGATTGCGGCTCAATGAAGCAACACTGTCTTCTGTCAGCACGGCGAAGCCAAAACTTTGGATCATTTCCGGAATTCCATGGTTGATCTCCGGATCCAGATGATATGGACGTCCGGCCAATACAATTCCATGTCCGTCATGTTCATCGATCCACTTCAGCGTCCGTTTCCCTTCCTCTACAATATCGTGTTTACAATTCAGTAACTCCTTCCAGCCGGAATGAACCGCTGCAAGTACTTCTTTTTTCCCAATCGAAAACTCATCCTTCATAATCTCTACAAGACGTCTGCCAAGTACATTCTCATCCGTAAATGCCAGGAACGGATTTAAAAACCGCACATTTTTCGTCTTGAGATTTTCTACATTGTTTTTAATATTTTCCGGATAAGAAATAACCATCGGACAGTTATAATGATTCTGCGCCGCCTTGTTTTCATTTCTCTCATAAAAAACACAAGGATAGAAAATCGTATCCACGCCTTTTTTGATCAACCATTCAATATGTCCATGCACCAGCTTTGCCGGATAACATTCCGATTCACTCGGGATCGAATCCATCCCAAGCTGGAACAGCTTATGATCTGAAAATGGTGAAAGAATCACGCGAAATCCCAGTTTTCGGAAAAATACTGCCCAAAATGGATAATTTTCGTACATATTTAACACACGCGGTATGCCAATTGTACCGCGGTATGCTTTTTCCTTTTTCAATGGAGGATATTGGAACATCCTCTTCTTTTTATATTCAAATAAATTCGGTGCCTGATTATCTTTATGCTCAGACTGAATGCCTTTTTCACATCGGTTTCCGGAAATATGTCTTCTTCCTCCGGAAAACAAATTGACCGTCAGCCGGCAATGATTCTGACATCCCTGACAATGTGCCATCGTTGTCCGATAGGACAATTTTAACATCTCATCCAGTGAGAGCATCGTCGATGGCTGTCCTTCATAACGTTCTCTGGCGATCAGTGCAGCACCAAATGCACCCATCAGTCCGGAAATATTCGGACGGATCGCTTCTCTTCCGGAAATCAGCTCAAAGCTGCGCAGAACGGCATTATTATAAAAAGTTCCACCCTGAACGACAATATTGTCCCCCAGTTTTGATGCATCAGTCAATTTGATTACCTTGAATAATGCATTTTTAATTACCGAGTAGGCAAGTCCTGCTGCGATATCCACTAATGGAGCCCCTTCTTTCTGTGCCTGCTTTACATTCGAGTTCATAAATACGGTACATCTCGTTCCAAGATCTACCGGATGTTCTGCTTTTACCGCTTCTGCTGCAAATTCTTCCGCGGAATATCCAAGAGAATTTGCGAAGTTTTCAATAAAGGATCCGCATCCCGAAGAACACGCTTCATTCAGAATGACCGTATCCACACTTCCATCTTTGATCTTAATGCATTTCATATCCTGTCCGCCGATGTCCAGAATACAGTCGACATTCGGCTCAAAAAAGTGCGCAGCATAATAATGTGCGATCGTCTCTACTTCGCCTTCATCTAAATTGTAAGCGTCTTTTAATAATGCCTCGCCATATCCCGTTGAACAAGAGTAGACGATCTTCGCCTCCGGATGTAATTTCATTTTAATCTCACGGAATGCTTCTTTTGTAACTGCGATCGGATCACCTTTATTACTGCTGTAAAAACTATAGAGCAAATCGCCGTCTTCGGAAACTAATGCAAGTTTTGTCGTCGTAGAACCGGCATCAATACCCAGATAACAGTTTCCTTTATATTCTTCCAATTTTCTAATATGTACTTGATATTGATTCTGACGTTTCACGAAAGCATCATAATCTTTTTTGTCTTTAAAGAGCGGATCCAAACGATGACTCTCAGAAGAAATATTTCCAAGTGCCTCCACTCTGCGGATAATTTCTGCCAGGCTGCTGCTCTCTGTTTTACGGCTGTACACAGCACTTCCGTGTGCAGCAAATAAATGGGCATTTTCCGGAAAATGAGCTTCTTCCGGCTTTAATTCCAGCGTACGTACAAATGCCTTTCCTAATTCAGAAAGGAAATAAAGTGGTCCGCCTAAAAATACGACATTCCCACAAATTTTTCTTCCGCATGCCAAACCACTGATCGTCTGATTGACAACTGCCTGAAAGATACTCGCCGACAAATCTTCTTTGGAAGCTCCGTCATTGATCAAAGGCTGAATATCCGTCTTCGCAAATACGCCGCAACGAGCTGCAATCGGATAGATTTCTTTATATGACTTTGCATATTCATTTAGCCCGGCAGCATCTGTCTGCAGCAACGCAGCCATCTGATCGATAAATGCACCCGTACCTCCGGCACAGATCCCATTCATACGCTGATCGATCCCATTTTTAAAATAGATGATCTTCGCATCTTCACCGCCGAGTTCAACAGCAACATCCGCATTTGGTACAACACGCTTGATCGCAGTTGTAACGGCGATCACTTCCTGAACAAATTCAATCTGAATCAGCTTTGCAAGGCTTAACCCCCCGCTTCCGGTTACCGCGATCGTACAGCGTACATCGCCGTTTTCCTGAAAGAACTCTTTCAGCATCGCTAAAACCGTCTTTTTAATATCGGCATAATGCCTCTGATATTTGGCATAAACAATATGATCCTGTGCATCCATGACAATGACTTTCACCGTAGTCGATCCAATATCAATGCCGACCGCATAACTTTCATTTGCCATTTCAAAACTCATATCTTTTCTCCTTCTAAGTAACTGCTCTTCGAATTCAACCTATTATTATAACTATGAATTTTCAAAGTGTCAACTTTTGTTGAAATAAAGAAGCCGTGTGTATCTCACGACTTCTTTTACAATAATAGGAGAAAAAAACGAATTAGTCAATGGAACTCATAAAAGATTTGTTGTATAATAATAAAGACTTATAATTTACATCTTAAAGGAGGACAAACATATGGCAATTTTAGTCACAGGTGGAGCAGGTTATATTGGCAGCCATACTTGCGTTGAGCTTTTAAATTCCGGTTACGATGTTGTTGTCGTTGATAACTTATGCAACTCCAGCAAAAAAGCAATTGAACGGGTAGAAAAGATCACTGGGAAATCCATTTCATTTTATGAGGTTAATATTTTAGATAGAGAGGCATTAACAGAGGTTTTTGAAAAAGAATCCATTGACTCCGTTATCAATTTCGCAGGCTTAAAAGCTGTTGGAGAATCCGTAGTAAAACCATTGGAATATTACCATAATAATATTACCGGAACTTTGGTTTTATGTGATGTCATGAGAAGCCATGGTGTAAAAAACATTATCTTCAGTTCTTCTGCTACCGTATATGGGGATCCTGCTTTTATCCCTATTACAGAAGAATGTCCAAAAGGGAAGATCACAAATCCATATGGACAGACAAAAGGCATGCTGGAGCAGATCTTAACCGATCTCTGGGTTGCAGACCACGAATGGAATGTTGTACTGCTTCGTTATTTTAACCCGATCGGTGCACACGAAAGCGGTCTGATCGGAGAAGATCCAAAAGGTATTCCGAATAATCTGGTTCCTTATATTGCTCAGGTTGCTGTCGGAAAATTAGAAAAATTAGGTGTCTTTGGTGACGACTATGATACTCCGGACGGAACCGGTGTCCGCGATTATATCCATGTTGTCGACCTTGCAAAAGGACATGTAAAAGCGATGAAAAAACTCGCACCCGGTTCCGGCGTCAGCATTTACAACCTCGGTACCGGCAATGGCTACAGCGTATTAGATGTATTACATGCATATGAAAAAGCATGTGGCAAAACACTTCCTTATGAGATCAAAGAAAGACGTGCCGGCGATATCGCAACATGCTATTGTGATGCTTCAAAAGCAAAAGAGGAACTCGGATGGGTTGCTGAAAAAGGAATTGAAGAGATGTGCGCCGACTCCTGGAGATGGCAAAGCAATAATCCAAACGGATACGAAGACCAATAGTTAGGAGAAAATAAAATCATGGTTGCACAAAATCTAACTTTATTAACCGATCTATATGAACTGACGATGATGCAGGGGTATTATAAAACAGGGGAAAATGACTCTGTGATCTTTGATGTTTTCTACCGCAAAAATCCATCAGGCAGTGGCTACGCCATTGCCTGCGGATTGGAACAGGTGATCGATTACATCAAGAATCTATCGTTTTCCTATGATGATATCGACTATTTAAGGGGACTCGGTATCTTTGACGAAGACTTTCTTGAATATCTTGCCGGATATCACTTTACTGGTGATATTTATGCGATTCCGGAAGGTACTGTTGTATTTCCAAAAGAACCTCTGTTAAAAGTCATTGCTCCAATCATGGAAGCCCAGCTCGTGGAAACAGCGATCTTAAATATCATCAACCACCAGAGCCTGATCGCAACAAAGGCTTCCCGTGTATGTTATGCTGCAGACGGCGATGGAGTAATGGAATTCGGACTTCGGCGCGCACAGGGTCCGGACGCCGGCACTCTTGGTGCAAGAGCCGCAATGATCGGTGGCTGTATCGGTACTTCCAATGTCCTCACCGGACAGCTCTACGATGTTCCGGTACTGGGAACACACGCACACAGCTGGATCATGAGTTTTAAAGACGAATATACGGCATTTAAAACATATGCAGATATGTATCCGGATTCCTGTACACTTTTAGTTGATACGTATGATACTCTGAACTCCGGCGTACCAAATGCGATCCGTGTATTCCAGGAAATGCGTGATGCCGGCATCAAACCAAAATCATACGGTATCCGCCTTGACAGCGGGGACTTGGCTTATATTTCAAAAGAAGCCCGAAAAATGCTCGATGCTGCCGGATTCAAAGACGCAGTGATCGCTGCATCCAGCGACCTGGATGAATATCTGATCAACAGCTTAAAAAATCAGGGAGCGATGATCAATTCCTGGGGCGTAGGAACGAATCTGATCACTTCAGCAGATTGTCCCGCATTCGGCGGTGTATACAAACTCGCCGCATTAAAACCGGCAGGTACTGATACTTTTATTCCAAAAATCAAGATTTCAGAAAACCCGGCAAAAATCACAAATCCGGGAAACAAAACCGTATACCGTATATATGACAATCAAACAGGAAAGATCAAGGCTGACCTGATCTGTCTGGTCGGAGAGATCTATGATCCAAATGAAGATCTCATGATCTTTGATCCAATCTATACATGGAAAAAATCATGGATTAAAGGCGGCACTTATTCGATACGTGAGATCCTCCAGCCAATCTTCAAAAAAGGACAGTGTATCTACGAATCTCCATCTACCATGGAAATCCGTGCATACTGCCAAGAAGAATTAAATACACTCTGGGATGAATCCAGACGTCTGGTCAATCCAAAAGAAGTCTATGTTGATCTTTCACAACCGCTGTTTGATCTGAGAAACGAATTATTAGATGCGAAAAAATAGTTTCAAAAAGTAGGAGAAATAGGTTAATGGCAAAACAAAAAGTATATCCGCGTCTTTCCGGTCTTTTGGTTCATCCGACTTCTTTTCCCGGACCGTTCGGAATCGGAGATCTCGGACCGGAAGCGTATCGATTTATTGATGATTTAAAAATCAGCGGTCAGAAATTATGGCAGGTACTTCCTCTTGGCCCAGTCAATAGTAGTAACTCTCCATACCAGTCTTTTTCCAGTTTTGCGGGCCAGCCTCTCGTGATCAGCCCGGAACTGCTTGTGGAAGACGGACTTTTGACCTGTGAGGATCTCAGCCGGATTCCTCATCTATCCGATGACCGGGTAGATTATGACGGTGTCCGCGCCTACAAAAGGCCTTTATTAGAAAAAGCACTCGAAAACTTCACCGCTCTGCCGGATGAAGCACCAATCAAACAGGAATTTCATGAATTTTGTGAAAAAGAAGCCGAATGGCTGGACGACTATTGTATGTTTATGGCAATTTTAAAAGCCAATGACAACAAACCGTGGTACGAATGGGAATCTTCCATTCGTAAGGGAAACAAAACAGCCAAACGCAAATGGATGAAACGAGAAGATGTACAACAGGAATATCTCTATCAGAGTTTTATTCAGTTCCTGTTCTTCCGTCAATGGAACGCTTTAAAAACGTATGCTAACAAAAACGGAATCTCCATTATCGGAGATATCCCGATCTTTGTTGCCGATAACAGCGCTGACGTATGGGCAAACCGTAAATTATTTAAGCTGGATAAAGACGGCCATCCAACAGCGATCGCCGGTGTTCCACCGGATTATTTCAGTGAAACCGGTCAACTCTGGGGAAATCCTCTTTATAAGTGGCCAGTCCACAAAAAAGACCGTTACAGCTGGTGGATGAACCGTATCCGCGCTCAGCTCGTAAAATATGATTACGTCCGCATCGATCATTTCCGCGGTTTTGATGAATACTGGGAAGTTCCTGCAGGAGCAGAGACTGCTATGGAAGGGAAATGGATGCCGGGTCCAAAGGCTGATTTCTTTGAAGTCATGCAGGAAGAACTTGGTGAAGATCTCCCGATCATCGCAGAAGATCTCGGTTTGATCACACAGTCCGTTCACGATCTCAGAGATCAGTTCCATCTTCCGGGAATGAAAATCCTTCAGTTCGCGTTTGATAACGTGAACGACAACGATTTTCTTCCTTATAATTATCCGCGAAACAGCATCTGCTATACGGGAACACACGATAATGATACGAGCAGCGGCTGGTATCATTCCGCTTCCGAAGAATCCAAAGACAAGATCCGCCGCTATATGAGTACGGATGCTTCTCATATCAGCTGGGACATGATCCGCTGTGCACTTTCCTCTGTATCGCGTATGGCGATCATCCCAATTCAGGATGTTTTTGAAGACGGAAGCGATAAACGGATGAATATCCCAGGCAGTGCATACGGCAACTGGGGATACCGCTATTATAAAGATCAATTTCATGACGGTCTGAAAAAAGGACTTCGTGAAATGTCTGAAATTTATGGAAGGTAAATATTATGATTCGAATTATATTGATCATGGGACACTTCATCATCTTCTTATTATCCCAGCTGCCATGGTATTTTATCTACCCGGCATGGGATAAAAAAGGATTGCAGGACAAACGATATGACCGCGCATCCAAAAAGATCGATAAAGTGTTTCATACCGCTTTAGTTCTATCCGGTGCACAGATTACCGTTTCCGGGCAAGAAAATATCCCGGAAAACCAGGCCGTCTTGTATGTAGCAAATCACAGCAGTTATTGTGATATCCCGGTACTTTACGATGCGATCCCGGGCGGCACCGGATTTATCGCCAAAAAAGAGATGGAAAAAATCCCTCTTCTGGCACAATGGATGAAATTTTTAAACAGCGAATTTCTGGACCGAAAAGATATTAAACAGGGAATGCAGATCATAAAAAATGCTGCAGATACGATTAAACATGGACATTCACTCGTAATCTTCCCAGAAGGAACGAGGAGTCAGGATGAGCATCCGCACGAATTCAAAGAAGGCAGCCTCCGCATCGCTTCTCTTGCCAAAGCGCCGATCGTTCCGGTCGCAATTTCCGGAACCGCGGATATGATGGAAAATCATCACAAATTCCGCATTTATCCTGCTGCCGTTCATGTTACCTTTGGAAAACCGATTTATATGAACGAATTACCCCGCTCAGAAAAAAAGCACCTTGGTGAGACGATCCGCCAATGGATCATCGCAACAAATGACGCTTTATAGTAGAGTGCATGTCAATTTGAGACCGCTCGCAAGTCCTGGCGTGGGATTCGGGTCAGCTTTGCGCTGATAAAAACTTTATCAATTTTGTGAAAAGATATTTCATTCTTTTGATAATAATGTTATACTATATGGATGAAAATATCACGTAGGAGGAATTTTAAATGCAGCATATAAACGGTTGGATAATTTTCTTTGTTGCAATCATTATCATTGGTATTCTTTTTTATCTGCTTTACAGATTTGGCGATAAACAGCAGAAAAAACAGGCAGAAGCAAGACAGCAGATGTACGACAACATGCAGGTTGTTTCTATGCTCGTTATCGACAAAAAAAGAATGAAGATCAGTGATGCCGGCTTTCCGAAAGCCGTCATAGATCAGATGCCGAAGCGCACACAGCGTTCGAAGGCTGCTATTGTAAAAGCAAAGATCGGTCCTCAGATCGTTTCTTTATTATGTGATGAATCTGTCTACGATCAGGTTCCTGTAAAAACAGAAATCAAAGCACAGATCAGCGGTATTTACATTATGGGTATCAAGAATACGCGTAATGTTGCTCCGCCGGAACCGGAAAAGAAAAACTTTATTCAGAAATGGGCAATGAAAAACAATACTTTTACGGATGAACAGCTGGATGCCGATGTAAAATCTATGAAAACCGGCAAGAATGTGAAAAACATGCAGCAATCCCAGAAGAGCCAGATGAAAAATAAGGCGATCAACCCATCTTCGAAAAAGAATAGAAGTACAAAGAAAAGAAAACATAATAAAAAGAAAAAACGCCGCTAGTGATTAAACGGGTCCACAAATGCTGGATCCGTTTTTTAATAGAAATTTTATTCTTTTCCCCTTTTCTATATTTTCCAAATATTGTAAAATACTAATACTAGAAGATGCACGGAATCATGAAAAGGAGGATTTCTTATGAACCAATTGCTGAAAATACTCTGCATATTCACCATTCTTCTCTCCGGTCTAACGGTTCCCGTCATTTCTGCCAGCCTTAAATTCGATGTGAAAGATTATACGACAATTCCAGTTGGAAAGAATGAAATTTATGACGAAGGCAGGATTAAGATCATCATCACCGATGATGTCAGCGGCAAAACGACAACCGGTACCCTGATCGTCAGCCGAAAAAGTGCACCGGACTGGAATACGATGTATGACAGTCCGACAACATGGAACTGCCGTCTGGAACTGAACGATGCAAACAACGCCCATCATCTCTCATTAGATCAGACAACCGTCACGACTACAAAAGACATTAATGACTATTACCAGATCATGAATTTCCGATTAACTCTCACACAGCATGCATACTATGTGTACGATACACAAAAGCATTCCGGCGCCGGAAATGGTTTCCGTCTTAATTTTGAATCTTATGCACAACATAACGACGGCGCCGGCACGATTACCGACGGTATCGTAACCAAAGATACGGTCCGGACGATCAATTGGCAGATAAATACTGCAGCCCTTGGACTCCGGACATTTGAGAAGGTTCGATATATTGACTGCAAAAGTTATCTTTCCTACACCCGCCCTTCTCATACCGTTACCATCAATCCCAATGGCGGTTATTTTAATGGCACAAAAAGCCATACCATATACAAAGTGCGAACCGGCGAATGGCAATCTCTTTCGGAACTTCCTTCCAGAGATTTCTATCTGTTCCATGGATTTGTAAAGCAGGGAACTCCGTATGCTTACCGCAGCGCCGGAACCGGCTACACGACGGATATCAGCTCCGGTTTGACAGCATCTTATTCTTCCAATGGACACTTTACGCGCTACCGCGGTATGAACGTCTCTGAAAAGGATAGCATTCGTTTTCGTCCTTTCCAGGCAAAAAAGAACCACAGCATCCGGATCACTGGCAGCATCCGTGTCAACAGTCTGTCGAAAGGAGGATCTGTCCTATTATACGAAAAACAAGATCCATCTGAAAAATGCTCAAGTGCGGCATCGTTTTCCGAATCTGACGGAACATGGAAAAAATTTGATATCAGCCGGACATTTTCCTCATCCTCTTCGAAAGCTATTTTCGAGATCAAACCATCTTCCGGTACTGAAATTCTACAATTTGATCTGAAAAACATCATGATCACCGATCAGACGTCTGACAAACGTCTTGCCGATACGGATCTGCAGATTGGCGACGGAAAAGACGCCGATATAATCCTGACAGCACAGTGGACTCCTCTGCTCTATCAAATCAACTACCAATCCGGCATTGAAGATATGACCGCTATGATAGAACCGCAGACAGCATGCCAGGATACAGCGGTTTCTTTAAAAAAATGTACATATCCGACAGAACACGCCTCCTTTCTCGGATGGATGTTTCAGGATACCCTTTACCGTGAAAAGCAGATCGTCACATATCAGGATCTTGTACAAAAAACCCTTCAGGAACGGAAATGTGATGCTGACATCCAGCCGGAAATACCGGAGGAAGAAGATACTTTTACGTTTACCGCGCTCTGGAGCTATCATCCGGTCATTACCTTGAAACCGGAAACCACTGTCTATACAGAAGGAGAAGAAATTTTCACGGACCAGCTGCTCGATCTTGTGAAAACATGTACCGATCGTGAAGATGGTGATCTAAAAGACCGTGTCCAGATCCAAAGTATCGAATACAATGCTTCAAAAGACGGTTACCGACCGGCAGCACAGACCCTTTTTTCAAAAGAAACGATGCTGGATACATATTTCCTGCATTTAGAAAAAGAAGAAAAGGTAACCGCATCTGTCACATTTACCGTCACCGACAACGATGGAAATACAGCCTCCGAAACCGGAAAAGTCCTGATCAAATATAACCATCCGCCGGTTATCGAAGCACAAAATCTATCCTTTTATACGCATGAGATCATGCAATTCCCTGATCGTGTGAAAAAAGAAATTCTGGAAAATGCGTCCGCATCGGATATCGAAGACGAAAAAAGGGATCGGAAGCCGGATATCAAACTATCCAGTCCAACCCCTCTCGATCTTTCAAACATGCAAAAGCCGTCCGTTTATTCTGTTACTTATCTTGCTAAAGATTCCATGAAAAAAGAAACTAAAAAAACGGTCCGTATCTATGTCGTCGATGGCAATCCGTACCGTACAAAAAAAACACAGACGGTTCGCTTTATTTCAAAAACCTATTTATACACGTTGGATCAAAAAAGCATCTGGAAAACCGACGCCGCTTACTCCCGGTATTTAAACGACTCACTGAACAAAACCGGAGAACAGGCCAAACATACCTATGTTTTTACCTCCGGAGATCCTTCCTAGAATCTCTGAATATTCTCAGATTCATCGTTCGTCTTCTGCACTTCCACGATCCTGACATAATAACCATATCCGTCCCGGACCGGAATATAGACACGCTCTCCGGTCTTATGACCTAATAAGGCTTTGCCGATCGGAGATTCAATGCTGATAATGTTGTTCAGACTGTCGCCTCGTACCGTTGTAACGATCTTAAATACTTCTTCTTCATCATCATCTTCGAAATACACTCGAACGGTATTATTCATGCCTACTTCATCTTCTGCCGAATGATCTTCATAAACTTCCGCATTCCGCAGCAGACGTTCTAAATAGCGGATTCGGCTTTCATTTTGGTTTTTAAACTTTTTTGCTGCTTTATATTCAAAATTTTCACTCAGGTCTCCGTGTGCTCTCGCTTCTTTTACCTCTTCCAGAGCCTGCTTCCGAACGACCAGCTTCCGATACTTTATCTCGTCCCTGATCTTTTTCATATCCTGTTTTGTCAGCTGATGTCCCACTTTCCTTCACTCCTGTTATCATACGAAACCGGACGAAGTTCCTAACAGAATTCCGCCCGGTTTCTAAATCCTATGTCTAATAAACGAGTACCTCACATCCATCTTCGGTCACAACAACCGTAACTTCCCACTGCGCTGATGGAAGTCCATCTTCTGTATATACGGTCCATCCATCTTCTTCATCCGTATATACATCCGGCTGTCCCATATTGACCATCGGTTCAATCGTAAATACCATGCCAGGAACCATTAACATTTCCGTTCCCTTTGGTGCAACGTAGCAGACAAATGGATCTTCATGGAATTCCAATCCAACGCCATGTCCGCCAATCTCACGGACGATCGTATAGCCGTTTTTCATCGCATGTTTATTGATCTCTTCGCTCATATCGCCTAAAAATGTCCACGGTTTTACATGTTTGATTCCGATTTCTACACATTCTTTCGTAACTTCAACTAATTTTCGCTTTTCTTCCGAAACTTCTCCGATACAAAACATTCTGGAAGAATCCGAATAATAACCTTTATAGATTGTCGAAACATCAATATTGATAATCTCACCTTCCTGCAGGATGCGATTTTTATCCGGGATTCCGTGACATACAACTTCATCGATGGAAGTGCAGACACTCTTTGGAAATCCGCAGTAATTCAATGGAGCCGGTATGGCTCCCATCTGCGTCGTCTTTTCATATACCCACTGATCGATCTCTTCCGTCGAGACACCCGGTTTGATGCGCTCAGCAACATAATCAAGAACAGCAATATTAATCTTACCGCTTTCCCGAATTCCTTCAATCTGTTCTGGCGTCTTAATAATATCGTGCGATGGAACAATATGTCCCTGTCTCGCAAACTGAATGATCTTTTCATCAAATGCCTCATGGCATTTCTTATATTTTTTTCCGCTTCCACACCAGCAGAGGTCATTACGTCCTAACTTAATCATAAATATCTGTCCTTTCCCACGCAGACTTCGTCTGACATTATCATTTACACACTGTTTTCATTATAGCATGTTTTAAAAAAGATATAAATAAAAAAGTTATTATTTTCCTCTTTCACTTCACAACTTCCCTGGAGCTGACTGATCATCCGCACAATATTTGGAATTCCGATCTGTGTGCTGTTTTCTTTCCGAACAATCTTCTTTTTCTTATTTTTAAAACAAAAGCCTGCACCATCTTCCCGGTACATCGAATAAACTTCAACCTCTGCTGCCGGATCCGCATATTTTATAATATTGGACAAAATATTGTCGAAGATTCGAATCACATAGTCGGTATTAATCTGCACAAGGCAGTCCTTCCATTCAATATTCGTCTGGACACGAAATCCATTTTGCTGCAGATAACCGCAGCTTTCCGACATCAGATCATAAAAAGCCTCAGTATATTTTAACGGCTTTTCCATCAGGACTTCTCTCTCACTGGAGATCAAGGAATATTCAAACAGATTGTCAGTCAATTCTTTCATATAACTGAGTTTCTGGCTGATCTTATCAATATAGCGAAGCTTCTGCTCCTCATCCTTATATTTTTTATTTTTCAGAATTTCCGTATAAATCATTACTGTTGTTAATGGCGTCCGCAGATCATGAGACATTTCCGTGATCATCCGCTGGTTAACCTGAACAATCTTTTCTTTTTTCACTTCCTGGTTCCGGAAAGATTTCCGCATATTATCAAGTCCTTTTGCGAGCACCGTCAACTCGTCTTTCCCCTGTATCGTGATCGGATAATCGAGATTACCTCCTTCCAAAATTTCAATCTCACTGGAAAGAATCCGTATATAATTCATCGTCTTTCGAATGCCGAAGATCACAATGATCAGAAATACAACAACAGACATTAACAATTCGATGATCATGGCATAATTATAAAATTGATATACATACATCCCATAAATCGACACATCACATACTCCATCCTCAAACGTAACCGGAAAATAGTAGTTCCAGCCAAACAGACGCTTCCCTACCTCTTCTTCCCATATCTTCTCTTCATTTGGGAAATCTGAATCATACATTAGAATATCATCTTTAAACACCTGAATGGAAATAATCTTCTGCGCAT
>DVKZ01000020.1 GCA_018715775.1 Candidatus Fimousia stercorigallinarum
AGCGCCATCTTCGGGATGCTCGGCTCCCCGGTGCTTTTCTTGATTTTCCGTTTGCTGATTGTGCCTGTATCGGTGTAACGCAGAGCTTCCATCGGGGAAACCTTACCGGCGATTTTCGCAGGCTTCATACAAGAGATCAGGACAGTCAAATAGGCAAACGCAGCAGAGCCAATGAATATAAAGGGGTTGACCGCTGCTTTTGCTTCTCCCACCCCGCCGGTGATCATGACCGGTACTAACACAGCTCCCAGCAGATACCCGATTACAAGTCCGATCGGAATACCGATCAGCGACAGACGGCCCCCCTGCCCGTAAATCATCTTCTTTAGCTGCTTTTTGGTGGTTCCTAAAGTTTTCAGCCTGCCATAAAAACGAATGTCGCTGGCAACGGAAATCTGGAAAATGTTATAGATAATCAAATACCCGCTGGCAAATACCAGTACCATGCAAATTACCATCGGCAGCACTTCACGGATAATATTCTGGTTCATGGTGGAGTCATAGGCCACATTGGGAGAAAGGGACACATCAGACAGGCCTGTGTCAGCTAAAATCTGCTCCGCCGCTCCTTCCAGATCACTGTCACTGTATAGATCAAGGTGCAGCATTACGGTTCCAAAAACCTGTCCGTTTGCAAGCTGCGCTTCTTGGTCGATGCCTGCACACTGGTTTTGGACAAAGGCCTCGGAAACCCACGCCATACTTGCCATAGCAGCGGAATTTCCGTCCCAATAGCCGGAGAGGACAAAGGTACTGGTGGTGTATTTGTCACTATTTAAGTCCTTGCGCCACTGTAATGTGATCTCCTGCCCCAGTTTGTAAGGAAGTCCCATTTTGTCAAGGGTAATGGTGTCCAAAGCAATCTCATTTTCCTGCACCGGCATAGTTCCCGTTGTCGGATAGGAAAAACTGGAACGGGCATAGTTTTCATCGGCATAGCGGATTTCTACCTGCCGCCCGGTCAATTCCTCATTTTCGGCCACTCCGATAACCGTGCTTTTTCCATAGTCTCGGACAGCTTCATAGGCAATAATCTTCTCCACATCGGCATCCGTCATGGTGCCGGAACTCAAATGGCTGTTATATCCGGCCTGCTGGAAATTCATGTTCCGCATATTTTCAACCATGCTCTGCGACAGGACAAACAGGGATGTAAACATGACCGTTGTTAAGACGATAGCAAAGACGGCAATCAAATTGCGTGTTTTATTTGCCTTGAAACTGCGATTCGTCAATGTACGTATAATTGATTTCTGTGCTTTCATGGTATCACCGCCTTACTCCGCAATCCGGCCATCCTCAATGTGGATGGTGCGGTCTGCCTGTGCTGCAATTTCCGGGTTGTGAGTGATCATTACGATCGTCTGGTGGAACTTCTGGCTGGTGACTTTCAGCAGTTCAATTACCTCATCGCTGGTCTTGCTGTCCAGATTTCCGGTCGGCTCGTCGGCAAGGATAATGGCCGGTTTGCTGGCTAATGCCCTCGCAATAGCTACCCTCTGCTGCTGGCCGCCGGAAAGGGTATTTGGCATATTGTAGAGTTTCTTTTCCAGTCCCAGCAGCGCCACGATCTCTTTGATGAATGTTTTATCCGGTTTTTTCCCGTCAAGCTGAATGGGCATGACAATATTTTCATACACATTCAGGATGGGAACCAGATTATAATTCTGGAAGATAAAGCCGATCCGTTGACGGCGGAATACAGTCAAGTCCTCGTCTTTTAACTTGCCCAGCTCATAGTTGTCTACCTTGACCGTGCCGGAGGTAGGTCGATCTAAGCCACCCAGCATATTCAGTAAAGTAGACTTGCCGCTGCCGGATGTACCGATGATAGCAACAAATTCACCCGGTTCAATAGATATGCTCACTCCGTCCAATGCTTTGACAATATTCGGTTCGTTGCCATACTGCTTTGTCAGTTGTGTTGTGCTTAAAATACTCATATTACATGACCACAACAATTGAAGAAGATAATGAATATTTCTCTTTAAATGCCAAATATGCGAAGAACAAAAGATCTCCTGGCTTCTATCCCTTAATCGAAAGTTTAGCCAGTGTTGAAGATAAGTTTACAATCCTTAGAGATGATGGGTATATGTGCGATTATAAGGGTTATATCATTACCCCTAGCGATTCAAATTCTATTGATGAATTTGATTTGTCTATGTATAAAGATTCTGACGGGATTGCTCATGCCAAGTTGGTGCGTCAATCCAAATCCAATGGCAGGACAGAACGATTTGAGTTTGAAGGAATTCCTTACCATTCAAAAGCTTATCAATCTGTACTGATTTTTCTTACCGATACAAAAGCAAATGGTGAATTCTACTTCCTTTCGTTTGGCTTCCAACAGTACCGAAACGAG
The DNA here is from genome assembly GCA_018715775.1 of Candidatus Fimousia stercorigallinarum. GTDB lineage: Bacteria > Bacillota > Clostridia > Lachnospirales > Lachnospiraceae > Fimousia > Fimousia stercorigallinarum. The sequence continues at coordinate 2,366 of DVKZ01000020.1, forward strand.
GAGGGCCTTCTTTTTAGACAGGGCTTGGCTGTCACAGGAAAATCATTACGTTCCGGCTCTATGATTTCTCAGAACTTCATACTGCTAAGTCAAGATCTTGCAGAACAAAACAGCGTTTACATTCCAGGATTATTGAAATCACCAGCCAATGAATTCTGTGTTCCAGTTGAGATCGCGCATAACCTCGCCAAACAGCATCCTGAAGTAGAGCATCTACTTCAAACACTCGCTGATTCAATCAATCACACCGCAGAGAATATTTACATTTTTAATGAAGACATTATTCTCCAATTGAACCGTCTCCCACTTTCCACGGTTGACCGAATCAAAGCTTTACTTTTACTGAAAGGCGAGGCCATTATTCCAGACAAGAATTACTATGTTGCAAATAGTAAATACTCTGGATTTGCAAAAAACTATCTGTTAAAAAACAATAGTTAAAAATTATATAAGGAGCTGTGTTTATATGAAAAGTACTACGTCTTCTTTTTGGTCAGAATCGCTTCAGAATGAATTAGATAAATTAGTGTTATGTAACAATATTATGCTAAATTCTCCTTATTATTCTGACCTTCCATATGATCATTTCACCAAAAAAATATCTAGTTTTTTTGAAGATATTAAACAGCGATCATTTCAGATATCTTTTGTCGGCACAATCAAGGCTGGCAAGTCAACACTTATCAACGCCTTACTTGGCAACCACTATGCCACAGTAAATGTTACACCGGAAACCGCTGTTCTCACTAAATTTGCTTCATCAAAAGACGATTCATTCCATGTCAAAATTAAGTTCTATGACTCTAAAGAATGGAATAATATCTGGCAAGAAGTAAAATCTGCAGCAAACAGCCCAGATCAGGATGTTAGAGATCGAATAAAGCCCTTTCTTCAAGAATATAGCAGTCTATCTGCAGACTCAGAAAAAGAATTATGGTTGAACCATAAAGACTTAATCATTAGTACAAAAAATCATTCGGAATTGGCCACTATTATTTCCAAGTATACTTCTTCGAAATCCGCTGCTCATTATTTTGTTAAAGAAGTCTATGTTGAGATTAAAAACTGCCTCCTACCACAAGGTATCGTACTATGCGATACTCCTGGCTTAGATGATGTTCTTTCATATAGAAGTAACATTACTAAACAGTATATTGCATCCTCAAATGCCATTTTTGTATGTGTATTGAGCAAATTTCTTGCCGGTGAACAATATAACATCATTCAAAAAGTGTTTAGTCAGATACGATATAATCCTGAACGCGTGTATATTATTGGAACACAAACAGATTTATTCAATAATCCACCTCAAGACTGGAAATATCAAAAGGATGAATGGATTAAATATTTCGAAACTGCATCAGGATACGGATCCAAAAATCTAGCCGCCAAAAATATTATCGGCATCTCTGCTGGTGTACATTTATTTTTGCTCGACAATAAGACTTTCGCCAATGACACAGATGAGATGGATGATTTGCGTGTTTATGCAAGAAAATACAACTGTCTTAACAGACATGATATAGAGGCCACTTGCAAATCTTTATATCATGCAACCGGTATTAATTCCCTATGGAATATAATACAAAAGAATCTATTTACTATCTATAAACAAACTTTAGAAAATCGCATCAGCGAAGAAGTTTATATTCTAAAATCCGAGCTCACACAATGCTTGAAAGAAGTTACTTCCAACTATGATCTTCAATTAAGCGCACTCTCTCTCAGTTTATCTGACTTAGATCGAACAATAAAAGAATTGTCCGATGCAATACAAGAACGCACCCAAAGGCAAATTCAGTTTGAAAAAGACTTTTCTGCACTGGAAAATGCTACAAATCAAGCCATCCAGCAAGTAGATCAATGTTTTAGAACGATCATATAATCAGGAGGTACTTACATGGGCTTTTTCAGTAATTTGAAACAAAAAATTGGTGAAGCAATAAGCAAAGTAGGCGAAGTCCTGAACTCCTCAAGCTTAGCAAAATTGGGGGCCAACCTAGAAAACCGCAGATCAAAAGTGGTAGAAACAATAGGAGTTAGCAAGGCAATGAATCCAAAAAAAGATCCTATTTCTGAATCCCAAAAAATCAATGACACCTTAGCGACTTATGCAAGATCCGTCAAAGAAGACTCTGCAGAACTAGAACGAGCTATAACAGCATCTCTTGATCAGATGCATTCAATCCTTGAAAGAATGGCCTCAAATAATTCTATAAGAGGTCGTTTAAATCTCGACTACTCATCTGCAAGATCGAACGCAAAAAACATTTTTACGTCACACATTTCAAGAAGAATATCAACAGCCGATTCTGAATGTGTGGAAATAATGCGAATGAGACCTTCTAAGAAAAAAGCAGACAAAATGGATGCTTTCACCAAACAAGTTACACGCGAAGCATCTCGGTTAGCTGCAGAAAGTATAAAAACGGTTTTAAGGAATCAAAATTACCAACTAAAAAAAGAATATGATTCCAAAATACAGAACGAAGTCTCGATTCTAAGACAAAATCAACAAGATATAGAACGTATAAAAAATGAACGTCTTCAACTTGTAAGCACGCAATCAAATGTGGCACCAAGATGCGCACAAATCTTGCATGATGCAAAGTCAATGTTACAAATTCTATCTACTAGTGAAGATTCTTACACTTTTACGATTTGCGACGGAATTTATCAAATCTGTTCCTCAACAGATTCTGCATATGGTTTATCTGTAGACTGTAATTCTCTGTCTGATTCAGCTCGTATCCATCTGTGGGAAATTGATTCCTCAAATCCTTTCTCACTTTTTAGAATAGAATACTTGGAAAACGGTTATTATCGAATTACAAATGTAGGCAGTAACAAAGTAGTGGATGTAAACCAAGGCAGACATCTACCAGGAACCATTGTTCAACAGTACACTGACAATCAAAGCTATGCTCAGCAATGGAAAATTATTCCGACTGGCGAAAACAGTTACTATCTAATTTCTAGGTGCAATAACTTATATCTAGACCTTCGCATGAATTTGGCTCAAAATGGTTCACTTATACAAACCTATACCGCAAACAATTCTACTGCGCAAAAATGGCTTTTCGTTTTAAAAGAACCTATATTCAACAACATGTCAGATTCTTACAATCATGGCGGAAATATCTTAATTGAGTAATAATAAAAGCGTAATGCATGTTGTTGATTTCTTAAAATAGCATATTTATGATCTACTTGCCTGGGCTCTTCCGCAAATATCCGTTTTCTTATATTGAAATATTCGCTAAAATAAAGTAATATTTGTTTAGAAAATGTTATGGGAAGGGTAGAAAATTGGAGTCTATTTCAAAATTAGATATGCGTTTATTTTATTCGGAAGAGATTTTTGATATCAGCGATTGTAGTGTTAACGATACAGGTGTACTGATTAGATTGAAATCAAAAAAACATGATTGTGAATGCCCGAATTGCCACCAGATATCAAATCATTACCATGGCACATATAAACGTTCTGTACAAGATCTTCCGATTCTTGGAAAGAATACATCAGTTATCATAACGGCACACGAATATGAATGCCAAAATGCGGAATGTCCAACAAAAACTATTGTTGAACGCTATGATCATTTCTTGGGTTATTATGGGCGTTTTACAGAACGGTGCGAAGATTTTATAGCGACATTAGCGTTAGAAACCAGCTGTGAAGGTGCTTCCCGCATATGCAGGTATCTTGGAATCCAAGTTAGCGGTGATACCATTATCCGTATATTGAAAAAAAGATTTGCTCAGATGGAGAT
>DVKZ01000021.1 GCA_018715775.1 Candidatus Fimousia stercorigallinarum
GACAGCAGCAGCGCTTTCTTATGGTCTTGATAATGAAAATGAGCAGACAGTTATGGTTTATGACTTAGGTGGAGGTACATTCGACGTATCTATTATTGAAATCGGTGACGGTGTTATCGAAGTATTATCTACTGCCGGTGATAACAAATTAGGTGGAGATGATTTTGATAATGTTATTACACAGTATATGTTAGATGAATTTAAGAAAGCAGAAGGCGTTGATTTATCTACGGATAAGATGGCGATGCAGAGATTAAAAGAAGCTGCTGAAAAAGCAAAGAAAGAACTTTCTTCTGCAACAACAACAAATATCAACTTACCATTCATCACAGCAACGGCAGAAGGTCCAAAGCACTTTGATATGAACCTGACAAGAGCAAAATTTGATGAATTAACAAGCCATTTAGTAGAAAGAACAGCAACTCCTGTTCAAACAGCATTAAAAGATGCGGGATTAACTGCTTCTGATTTGACAAAAGTATTATTAGTAGGTGGTTCTACACGTATTCCTGCTGTACAGGATAAAGTAAAACAGTTAACAGGAAAAGAACCTTTCAAAGGCATTAACCCGGATGAATGTGTAGCAATCGGTGCTTCTATCCAGGGTGGTAAATTAGCCGGAGACGCAGGTGCAGGCGATATCTTATTATTAGACGTAACACCATTATCTTTATCAATTGAAACAATGGGCGGTATCGCTACAAGACTGATTGAAAGAAATACAACGATCCCTACAAAGAAGAGTCAGATCTTCTCTACAGCAGAAGATAATCAGAGTGCTGTTGATATCAATGTTGTTCAGGGTGAAAGACAGTTTGCAAGAGATAACAAATCTTTAGGAAGATTCCGTCTGGATGGTATTGCTCCTGCAAGAAGAGGTGTTCCTCAGATTGAAGTAACATTTGATATCGATGCAAACGGTATTGTAAATGTATCTGCAAAAGACCTTGGAACAGGTTCTGAACAGCATATTACAATTACAGCCGGATCAAACATGTCTGATGCTGACATTGAAAAAGCAGTAAAAGAAGCAGCAGAATTTGAAGCAGCAGATAAAAAACGTAAAGAAGCAGTTGATACAAGAAATGAAGCGGATTCTATGGTATTCCAGACAGAAAAAGCTTTGGAAGAAGCAGGTGATAAATTAGATCCGACAGATAAAGCAAAAGTAGAATCAGACCTTCAGGCATTAAAAGACTTAATTGCAGCAGCAGATCTTGAAAATATGACAGAATCTCAGGTTGAAGAGATGAAAACTGCAAAAGAAACATTAATGACGAGTGCTCAGAACTTATTCACAAAGATGTACGAACAGGCTCAGCAGGCAGCAGGTGCTCAGGGTGCCGATGCAGGTGCAGACACATCTTATCATGCAGACGACGTTGTAGACGGCGATTATAAAGAAGTATAAGCATTGACAATTTAAACAAAACGATGTATAAAAGTAAACGATGAGAAACTTGCTTTTGCAGGTTTCTCGCGTTTTCATGCAGCGGCAAATGTAGATGCAGGCATTCTTCTACGGCTTATGCTGCATATCATTGGAGCGATCAAACTGTAGAGAGGTTGTATTAAAATGGCAGATAAAAGAGATTATTATGAGGTTCTCGGAGTGAATAAAAGCGCTACGGAAGCAGAGATCAAGCGTGCTTATCGAAAAGTAGCAAAAAAATATCATCCGGATATGAACCCGGGTGATAAAGAAGCAGAAGCAAAATTTAAAGAAGCAACAGAAGCCTATGAAGTCTTAAGTGATGAGAAAAAACGTGCGCAGTATGATCAGTTCGGTCATGCAGCTTTTGATCAGAATGGTGGATTTGGCGGTGGTACCGGTGGATTCGGTGGTTTTGATTTTAACAGTGCGGATATGGGCGATATTTTTGGAGACCTTTTCGGCGGAATGTTTGGCGGCGGTTCACGTGCCAAAAGAAATGGTCCGACACAGGGTGCACATCTGCGTGCCGGCGTGAGAATCACATTTGAAGAAGCAGTGTTTGGATGTGAAAAAGAACTGGAGATTACATTAAAAGATGAATGTGGCACTTGTCACGGAACAGGTGCAAAACCGGGTACCTCACCGGAAACTTGTCCGAAGTGCGGTGGCCGCGGACAGATTGTCTATACGCAGCAGTCCATGTTTGGAACAGTACAGAATGTGCAGACTTGTCCGGAATGTGGAGGCTCCGGTAAAGTTATCCGTCAAAAATGTACAAAATGCGGTGGAACAGGATATGAAAGTAAACGAAAAAAGATCCAGGTTACAGTTCCGGCAGGTATTGATAATGGACAGAGTATTCGGATTCGTGGTAAGGGAGAACCGGGTAAAAACGGTGGACCGCGTGGCGATCTGCTTGTAACGGTAACTGTCAGCCGTCATCCGAAATTCCAGCGTCGTGAATATGATCTGTTCTCAACAGAACCCATCACATTTGCGCAGGCAGCTCTGGGAGCAACGCTTCAGATCCAGACGATTGACGGACCTTATGAACATAAAATTAAACCAGGAACACAGACAGATACAAAAGTCTGCTTGAAAGGCAAAGGTGTTCCGTCGATTCGAAATAAGAATGTACGTGGTGACCATTACGTAACTTTAGTTGTACAGGTGCCGGAGTCGATGAATGAAAAGCAGAAACAGGCACTTCGCGCTTATCAGGAAGCTATGGGAGAAATTTCCACAGAAAAGAAAGGCTTTTTTAGCAAACATAAAAAATAAATGATCAGAAATTGCAAGGTCTATTTTAAAATTTCTAAGATTTTAAAGTAGACCTTTTTTATGCAGAGGCACGGTTTGCTGAATTATCATTGACGTGATTCCCATAAATGTTATAAAATAACAAATATCACAGGGATAATGGAGAAAGTTATGAAAAAACAAATCGGTATTTGGATATTGACATTTCTATTGATATTTGAGATGATTTCACCTGTATGTGTTCAGGCGGAGGAATTGTATGTGTTTACACGGGAGACTCTTCCGTGTTATAGTGACGAATACGGTTCGTCCAGGGTGGGTTCGCTTCCAAAGTATCATGGAGCGAAAGTAGAACAAAAGTCCGGGGGTTATCACCTTGTTACCTATACGAAAAATGAGAAAAAAAGGACGGGATGGATCACGCATGAAGATTATCGTGACTGGTGTCTGGAATACGATGGAAGCGAGATCCCGGTCGTTGCGACCGGAACGTATCAAATGGGCGGTCAAAAAGTGATCATTACATTTCTTGGTGATGGAGAATATTATATTCAGTTGGAAGATAACAAGCAGTATCTTTCTGCAGTCGGCAATTCTGTGAATGCTTCCTTGTCTTTTCGAACGCAAAAGGACTATGAGGGCAATCTCTGGATCTTCGACCGGACAGATCATAATTTAACGATTCAAAATAAGAAGACAGGACTCTATTTGATTCCGGAAGGTTCGGTGATCCGGATGACTGGTTTTCATCAGGCAAAAAAATACTGTTGGATCTTAACCCGTCAGGGAACGAATGCAGACCCTTACCGTAATTTTTTACAGTATGATGGCAGATGGGGGAATAAGAGATATGGCAGGAGCACGAAGATGGCGGCATCTGCCTGTGGAATCCTTGCTGTCGTGAATGCGGCTTTTGCATTAAACGGACAGTTTATTGAGCCGATGGAAGCGGCTCAGTATGCATATGAGAAAGGATATCGTGTCGAAAACAATGGAACCGATGAGGACTTTTTGAAGGCGTTTGTAAGAGATCTTGGGAAAAAGTATGGTATTTGTTATGATGGAAAGGCTGAAACCTTATCCGGTATAAAAAAGACATTGAAAAACGAAGGTGTCGTTACTGCGCATGTGCCGGGACATTATGTATGCATTGCAGATTATAAAGAAAAAAAGGACCGATATCTCATTTTAGATCCTCATCCGATCACGAAACGAAAAACATCGCCATTTGGTTCCTGGAAGTCAGAAAGGCGGCTCGAGACCGGCAGCCTGGCGGTTTCTACTTCTTTTATCTATAGAAAGATAGAAGAGGAGACGTTTCGTTGGGATATGCAGGAACAGGAATTAGAAGTGATCCAGGTAATCGCTTCGAATCATATGTCCGGTGAGATAAAGGAAGTTTTTGAACGTCTGTTAGACAGGGAAGGAAGATAAAGATGGAAAAATGGAATAAAATTACGATTGATACGACAACAGAAGCAGTAGATGCGATCAGTTATCAATTAGAAGAATTAGGCATAAAGGGAATCGAGATCATTGATCATGTTCCATTAAGTGAAGAAGACCGGAAAACAATGTATGTTGATCTTCTTCCGGATGAAATTGCACCGGATGACGGAACAGCAAAAATACTCTGCTATATAGACGATCATGCCGATGTAGAGTCGATGATGTCTGATATTTCCGTTATGCTGCAGGATATGTCTGCTTTTTTCAATGTCGGAGCAGCAACCGTTTCCTTGAGCGAAACAAAGGATGAAGACTGGGTAAATAACTGGAAAAAATATTTCAAGCCATTCCGATTGGATGATAATATTATTATTAAGCCGACCTGGGAAGTGCTGGATGACCAGAAAAAAGACGATATTGTTGTTGAAATTGACCCGGGTACTGCTTTTGGAACCGGTTCTCACGAGACGACAAAACTCTGCATCCATCAATTAAAAAAATATATCAAAGAAGATACGACATTGCTTGATCTTGGATGCGGAAGTGGGATTTTATCGATCATCGGCATTAAGCTTGGAGTGGCAAAAGCCGTTGGTACGGATATTGATATCAATGCGATTTCTGCAACAAAGGAAAACTGTGAGATTAATGGGATCACAAAAGAGCAGATGATCACATACCAGGGGAATCTGTTGACGGATCAGGAATTTTGCAGCATGCTTGGAACCGGCTGTTATGATATTGTTGTTGCTAACATTCTTGCGGACGTTATTATTCCACTTTGTGAAATTGTGACGCCGTTTTTAAAGGAAGATGGGCTGTTTATCACTTCCGGTATCATTAATACGAAAGAAGATGATGTTGTTCAGGCAATGAAAGAGAATCATCTGGAAATTATCGAGATCAATCACATGAAAGACTGGGTTTCTATTACAGCAAAACCAGCACGAGTATAAGTGGAAGGCGGAAGGACAGAAGATGTATCGATTTTTTGTATCTCCGCAGGAGACTGGTGGAGAAAATATAATAATCACAGGAAATGATGTGAATCATATGAAAAATGTTCTCAGAATGAAAAAAGGAGAACATATTTTGATCAGCGACGGTGCTGACAGAGAATATGAATGTGAGATCACGGATTTAGAAAAAGAATCTGTTGTGGCACGCGTGATTGACGTATTTGGTTCGAGTGCGGAACTTTCGACAAAGATCACATTATTTCAGGGACTTCCGAAGTCCGATAAAATGGAATTGATCATTCAGAAGGCTGTAGAATTAGGAGTATTTGAAGTTGTTCCGGTGGTCACGCGTCGGACAGTTGTAAAGCTGGATGCCAAAAAAGCGAAAAAGAAGACAGAGCGCTGGAATGCAATCGCACTGAGTGCGGCAAAGCAGGCAAAACGAGGAAGGATTCCCAAAGTAACCTCTCCTATGACGTTAAAAGAGGCATTTGCATACAGCCGCTCTTTTGATGCGTCGATCATTCCGTATGAAGATGCTGAAGGAATTGAACATTCCAGAGAAGTATTTGCCGGATTAAAAGGAAAAGAACAGATTGGGATTTTTATTGGGCCGGAAGGCGGATTTGACCGATCAGAGATTGATGAGGCAAAAGCACTGGGAATCGAGCCGATCACACTTGGAAAGAGGATCCTGCGGACGGAGACAGCAGGGATGGCGGTTTTGTCGATTCTCATGTTTGAGATGGAAGAGGAGTAAAAAGTGGAAGCATATTTTGACAATGGGGCTACGACAAGAGTATTTTCCCAGGTAAAAGATATTATGATCAAAGTGATGGGGGAAGACTATGGAAATCCATCCTCCATGCATATGAAAGGAGTCCGCGCAGAGCAGTATGTAAAAGAAGCGAAAGAAAACATTGCAAAGACTCTGAAAGTAGAACCGAAAGAAATCGTTTTTACTTCCGGTGGAACAGAATCCAACAATATGGCGCTGATCGGAAGTGCCATGGCGAATATCCGTCGGGGAAAACATATTATTTCAACGAGGATTGAGCATGCCTCGGTATATAATCCATTGTTTTATCTGGAAGAACAGGGATTTGAAGTGACGTATCTGTCTGTTGACAAACAGGGAATGATTTCTCTGGAGGAATTAGAGGCAGCGATTCGTCCGGATACGATTCTTGTTTCCATCATGTACGTAAATAATGAAATCGGTTCTGTGCAGCCGATCGATCAGATTGGTGCGTTGATCAAAAAAGTGAATAAGGATACCATCTTCCATGTGGATGCTATCCAGGGTTACGGAAAATATGATGTGTATCCAAAGCGCTGGAAGATTGATTTGCTTTCAGTCAGCGGTCATAAGATCCATGGACCGAAAGGTGTTGGATTTTTATATATAAAAGATAAAACGAAGATCCATCCGCTCATTTTAGGGGGCGGACAGCAGAAAGGTATGCGGTCCGGAACGGAGAATGTACCGGGAATTGCCGGATTGGGACTTGCAGCGAAGCTGATTTACGAGGATCACGAGTCAAAGATCAGCTATATCCGCGGATTAAAAGAACGGTTTGTCCGCCAGGTAATGGAATTGCCGGATGTAAAAGATAATTCCGGTGAGGCTCCTCATATTGCCAGCATCAGTTTTAAAGGTGTGCGGAGTGAAGTTCTCTTACATGCCCTGGAGGAAAAGGGGGTATATGTATCTTCCGGATCTGCATGTTCTTCCAATAAACCGGCGATCAGCGGCACATTAAAGGCGATCGGTCTTACAAAAGATTATTATGATTCGACACTTCGATTTAGTTTTTCTATATATAATACAGCAGAAGAAATTGATTATGCGGTGGATTGTTTAAAGGAACTGCTGCCGGTGTTAAGACGATTTACAAGAAGATAGACAGAGAAAGAAAGAGAGAAGAACATGGAATTTAAAGCATTTTTGATTAAGTATGCAGAAATCGGAATTAAGGGCAAAAATCGTTATATGTTTGAAGATGCCCTGATCCGTCAGATGAAATTTGCGTTAAAAGATGTTGGTGATTTTGCGATCCATAAGCAGGCAGGACGCGTTTTTGCAGAAGCAAAGGGTGAAATGGATTTTGATGAAGCCGTAGAGGCATTAAAAAGAGTATTTGGCATTACCGGCATCTGTCCGGTGATCATCGAAGAAGAGAAAGATTTTGATCATCTGGCACAGGTTTGCTGTCGGTTTATGGATGAACAGTATCCGGATAAAAATAAAACATTTAAAGTATATGGTCGCCGTGCAGATAAACGTTATCCAATGAATTCTATGGAGTTTTCTGCCGAGATCGGAAGCCGTATTCTGGATTGTTTTCCGGAATTTTCGGTAGATGTGCATCATCCGGATATCCTGCTGACGGTTGAAATCCGTGACAGGGTTTATATTTATTCGGATGTGATCAAAGGACCGGGTGGTATGCCGGTTGGAACAAATGGAAAAGCAATGCTTTGTCTGTCCGGAGGGATTGACAGTCCGGTTGCGGGGTATATGATCGCAAAACGCGGTGTTCGCATTGATGCCACTTATTTTCATGCACCTCCATATACAAGTGAACGTGCAAAACAAAAGGTTGTCGATCTTGCAAAGAAAGTGGCAAAATATGCAGGACCGATCAATCTTCATGTGGTGAATTTTACGGATATTCAGCTTGCGATTTATGAAAAATGTCCGCATGATGAACTGACGATCATTATGAGACGTTATATGATGAAGATTGCGGAACATTTTGCCGAGGAAGGCGGATCATTGGCATTGATTACGGGAGAAAGCATTGGCCAGGTGGCGAGTCAGACAATCCATAATCTGGCGATTACAAATGAAATATGTACAATGCCGGTATTCCGTCCATGTATTGGTATGGATAAACAGGAAATTGTAGACATTGCTGAGAAAATTGATACGTATGAGACATCCATTCAGCCGTTTGAAGACTGCTGTACAATTTTTGTAGCGAAACATCCGGTGACAAAAGGAAATTTAAAAGCGATCAAACGGTCAGAAAAAGCATTGGATGATGTCATTGACGATCTGATGAAAAAAGCAATTGAAAGTGTCGAGATCATCCGTGTTCAACCATAAAAAATAAAAAAAGAGGAGCTTTATTCCATAGGAGAGACAATTTCCTATGGAATAAAAAAATCCCGATTAACGGGATTCTTCTTCCTCTTCTTCTATAGTAAAAGGTTCTAGTAACTTTAAGATTTCATCAAGCTGTGAACCGGCATCGCGAATATTCAGATCAATCGGTTTTGAGATATCAAGGCTCAAAATACCCATCGTGGATTTGGCGTTGATCACATAACGCCCTTGAACCAGATCAAAGTCATTTGGAAAGTCATTTACGATTCTTGTGAAATTTTGGATCTTTGAATAAGAACCAATGGATACTTTAATAGTTTTCATAGATGCCTCCTTTTTTTAATACTCAAAGTTTGTGCATTTATCATAAACAATTATCCGAAAAAAGTCAACACTCTTTAGGTGAAGGGAATTATTATAAGATGATATCAGAAAGAAAGAAAATAAAAGTAGCATTTTTAACACTGGGATGTAAGGTAAATCAATATGAAACCGATGCGATGAAAGAGCAGTTTGAACATGCGGGAGCAGAAATTACGGATTTTCAGGATGTAGCGGATGTTTATATTGTAAATACGTGTTCTGTGACGAATGTAGCGGATAAAAAATCCAGACAGATGCTTCACAGAGCAAAAAAGAAGAATCCGGACGCACTGGTCGTTGCGGCAGGCTGCTATGTACAGGCAGCCAAAGAAGTCCTTGAAAAGGATGCATTTGTTGATCTCGTTGTTGGGAATAATAAAAAGAAGGACATTGTTACGATTGTTTCGAACTATATGAAAGATCAGAAAGAAGAAACGGTCATTGATATCGGACAGGTTCATGAATTCGAAGAGATGGGGATGTCCCATATCGATGGACACACACGGGCATATATTAAGGTGCAGGATGGTTGTAATCAGTTTTGTTCTTATTGCATTATTCCGTATGCGAGGGGCCGGGTACGGAGCAGAAAACCAGAAGATGTCGTAAAGGAGATCAGCCTTTTGGTCGATCAGGGAATCAAGGAATTTGTTTTGACGGGAATTCATTTGAGTTCTTATGGTGTCGATCAGGACGGGATCGATCTTTTATATCTGATCCGGGAGATTGCCGCGATCCGTGGAGTGGAAAGAATCCGTCTCGGATCTCTGGAACCGGGAATCATTACGGAAGAGTTCATTCAGGCAGTAACGCAGATCCGACAGTTTTGCCCGCATTTTCATCTGTCACTGCAAAGTGCCTGCAATGAGACATTGAAAAGGATGAACCGACGATATACAATAGAGGAGTATAAACAGAGATGCGAATTGATTCGTGCGCATTTTGATCTGCCGGTGATCACAACGGATGTCATCGTCGGATTTCCGGGAGAGACGGAAGAAGAGTTTCTGACGACAAAAAGAAATTTAGAACAGCTGAATTTGTATGAGATCCATGTGTTCAAATATTCCAGAAGAAAAGGAACGAGAGCAGACCGGATGCCGGATCAGGTTCCGGAACAGGAAAAACACAGAAGGAGCAATCAGCTGCTGGATCTGACAAAAGCGCAGAAGAGGGCATTTGAGGAGCATCTGATCGGTCAGGAAGAGGAAGTGCTTCTGGAAGAACCGGTGTCTGTGAACGGAACAACTTATTTTACCGGATATACAAAGAATTATGTAAAGATCGGAGTAGAAGGCGAAGGATTAGGATCAAATCAGATTGTACGTGCAAAAGTGCTTGATTATTCTGATAAAGATTTTTTAATAGCAAAAAGACGGTAGAAGGGAGTGCTTTACATTTTGCATCAACTATATTAAAATAGAACTATTAAGGAAAGGGACGTGGTGAATCATGGATAACAATACACAATTATTTCAAGTAGTAAAAGAAGAATACGATGTCCATACAATTTTAGCAAAAGTGTATGAAGCATTAAAGGAAAAAGGATACAATCCTGTGAATCAGATTGTAGGATACATTATGTCCGGAGATCCTACTTATATTACGAGCCATAAGAATGCAAGAGGACTGATCCGCCGTGTGGAACGTGATGAGATCATAGAAGCGTTGTTTAATCAGTATATCGATACAAGATTAAAGTAGGTTATTTATGAGACTGATTGGACTGGATTATGGAACCAAGACCGTAGGCGTTGCGGTCAGCGACGAATTGGGCATTACGGCTCAGCCGTTAGAGACGATAACAAGAACGTCATCAAAAAAGCTGCGCAAGACGCTTGCCAGAATTGAAAGTTTAATAAAAGAATATGATGTCGAGAAGATCGTACTGGGAAACCCGAAGAATATGAATAATACAGAAGGCGACCGGTCTGTTCAGACGGAAGCATTTAAAGAACAGCTCGAGCGCAGAACCGGTCTTCCGGTTGTTCTTTGGGATGAACGATTAACGACTGCAGAATCAGAACGCATTCTCATATCAGGTGGAGTGCGTCGCGAAAATCGAAAAGCAGTGATCGATCAGTTGGCGGCATCAATTATTTTGCAAAGCTATATGGATGCGAATGGAAATGAGGAATCGTAAAATGAGTAAAAAACAGGACACGATCGTTTTTTTTGATGCAGAAGATAACGAAATAGAACTCCGGGTATTAGAACAGACAACGATTGCCGGGCAAAATTATTTATTGGTACTCGATGAAGAAGAGGATGCAGTTTTGCTGTTTAAGGAAGTTCCTGAAGAGGGAGATTTTGTTTCTTACGAGATTGTAGAAGATAATGTAGAGATTGAAGCATTATTAAAAGTATTTAATGAATTATTGGATGATATGGACATTCAGATTTGAATAGCCGATTAACTGAGGTGCGAGATGAATAACATGGAATATTTTAAAGAACTGTTGAAGAATAAAGGTTTAAAGATGACGACGCAGAGGGGATTGATTTTGGAATCTCTGTCAGAAAATCCGAAAATGCACCTCACAGCTGAAGAAATTTATGAGATTGTATGTAAAAAACAGCCTGAGATTGGAATTGCGACTGTATATCGTACTTTAAAATTATTAACAGAGTTGGGATTGATCGATACGTTGGATATGGATGATGGATTTGTGCATTATGAGCTTGCTGAGAACGATAGAGATGGACATCATCATCACCATTTGATCTGCATGTCATGTGGTAAGATTTTGGAGTTTAAAGAGGATCTGATGGAAGCTTTAGAAGACAAGATTGAGATGACTACTGGATTTAAAATATATGACCATAAAGTAAAAATGTACGGGTATTGCAAAGAATGCAGAACAAAACAGAGTGAAAAATAGACAGTCAATATTCCTTCCGGGTTTGTGAAAATAAAATGATATGGAGGAATAGTTTTGAAATTTTTTAAAAATAATGATATGCCTGTAAAGATTATACCATTGGGCGGAATGGAACAGATTGGTATGAACATTACAGCTATCGAATACGAAGATTCGATAATTGTCGTGGACTGTGGAATCGCATTTCCAAGTGAGGAGATGCTGGGGATTGATTTGGTAATACCGGATATTTCATATTTGAAAGAGCATTCCGACAAACTGAAAGGTCTGGTTATTACACACGGGCATGAGGATCATATCGGAGCAATTCCGTATGCATTAAAAGAGGTAAACATGCCGATTTATGCAACGAAATTGACGATGGGACTGATCGACAATAAATTAAAAGAACATGGATTGACAAGAGCGATCAAGAAAAAAGTTGTAAAACACGGACAATCGATTAATTTAGGTTGTTTTCGTATAGAATTTATAAAGACTAATCATAGTATTGCAGATGCTGCAGCACTTGCAATCTATACGCCAGCGGGCATTATTGTTCATACCGGTGACTTTAAGATCGATCATACGCCGTTATTCGGGGAAGCGATCGATCTGGCGAGATTTGCAGAACTTGGAAAAAAAGGAGTGCTTGCCCTGATGTCTGACAGTACGAATGCGATGCGGGAAGGATATACTCCGTCTGAGCGTACGGTTGCAAAGACATTGGATCATGTATTTAATGAATATCGCAAGGAGCGTCTGATCATTGCAACATTTGCATCGAATGTAGACCGTGTTCAGCAGATTATTAATTCTGCACATAAATACGGCCGGAAAGTTGTTGTAGAAGGCCGCAGTATGGTAAATGTGATTAAGACAGCAGTAGAACTTAGATGTATTCAGATTCCGGAAAATACTGTGATTGAAATTGAGCAGATGCGCAATTATACGGATGACCAGCTGACTCTGATCACAACCGGAAGTCAGGGAGAGACGATGGCTGCTCTGTCACGTATGGCGAATTCCAGCCATAAAAAAGTGATCATTAAACCGAATGATGTTGTGATCTTCAGTTCTTCTCCAATTCCGGGAAATGAAAAAGCAGTTTCGAAGATCATGAATGAATTGACGAAAAAAGGTGCGAAGATTGTATTTCAGGATACGCATGTTTCCGGACATGCCTGCAAAGAAGAACTCCGTTTGATCTATGCGCTTACCAAACCACAGTACGCAATTCCCGTGCATGGTGAGTACCGTCATCTGACAAGCAATGCAGAACTTGCCGCGGATATGGGAATTCCAAAAGAGAATATTTTTGTACTTCATTCCGGAGATGTTCTGGAACTTTCAAAAAAGAAAGGAGAAGTTACCGGAAGAGTTCCTGCTCAGGGAATCCTTGTCGATGGACTTGGTGTCGGCGATGTGGGTAATATTGTACTTCGTGACCGCCAGCAGTTGTCTAAGAATGGATTATTGATCATCGTTATTACTTTGGAACATCATTCTAATCAGCTTTTAGCAGGACCGGATATCGTTTCCAGAGGTTTTGTTTATGTCCGTGAGTCAGAGGGCTTGATGGATGAAGCAAAAAAGGTAGTAGCCGATGCGCTGGATGACTGCCTGAATAAAAATGTAACTGATTGGAGCCGGATCAAAGCCGTTGTGAAAGATGCATTGAGTGACTTTTTATGGAAAAAAACGAGAAGAAATCCTATGATCTTACCGATCATTATGGAAGTATAGATTTGAGGGAGATAAAGTGAAAGAAGTAGAAAAAGCAACGGATGTTTTGATCTCTGCAATCAAAAATTCAAAGCGATATACACGCTATCAGGATATTCTGGAGCAGATAAAAGGTCAAAAAGATGTTTATGGGGAACTGGTAGAATTCCGAAAAACTTATTTTGATTTAACAAATAAAAATGACGATAATTTTGATGAGATTGAGAAGCTTCAGCAGAAATATCATGATCTGCTGATGAAGTCAGATGTTATGGATTTTATTGAAGCGACGGATCGATTATGTCTGATGATGAGGGATATTTATATTAAAATTGCAGATGAAGTTGAAATGGATATCGATTTTATCGAATAAAGGTCCTATAGACAGCGATTTGATTTATAAAGAAAGGATTCAGGATGATGAAGCAACAAATGAATAAGAAGTTTTGGAGGACGTTTGGAACGGT
>DVKZ01000022.1 GCA_018715775.1 Candidatus Fimousia stercorigallinarum
TATGTTCTTTTAGTGTAATCCCGTCTCCCAGTTCCATAACAATGTAATGGACATCCTCCTGCACGCCGACATCATAGACATTGATAATATTCGGATGGATCAGTCCTGCTACGGCCTGCGCCTCGGAATTAAATTTTTTCAAAAAACTTTCATCGGAACTATATTCCGATTTTAACACTTTTATCGCAACAAAACGGCCCAGCCGGATATCTTTTGCCATATAGACATCTGCCATACCACCTGCACCGATCTGCTTTATTATTTCATAACGGTCACTTAATCGGGTTCCCGCGCTTAACATTGTATTTCACCTCGGCTTTCCTTCTGTATAAGGATAACTGCGATATTATCCTTGCCGCCCTTTTTCTTCGCTCTATCTATCAATAAATCTGTTTTTTCTTCTAAATTTTTTGTATCATCTGAAACCAGCTGCAGGATTTCCTCATCAGAAAGCATGCCGTGAAGACCATCGGAACACAATAAAACATAGTCATCATCTTCCAATGGCAGTATAAAATTATCGACATCCAGTGACTGTGGTGCTCCGACCGCGCGTGTGATCACATTTCGATTCGGATGATTGATCCCTTCTTCTTTTTTAATCACGCCTGCAGTGATCAATTCCTGCACATAGGAATGATCCACCGTGATCTGCTTGATCTCATGGTTTCTGATCAGGTAAAGACGGCTGTCACCGACGTTAACAACGTATAATGTTCCGTCTTTTTCCGAAGCTGCCACTGTCGTGGTTCCCATGCCGGAATATTCCGCTTCGGCTCTTCCTTTCTGCAGAAGATCGTAGTTGAGCTGCTGCAGAACATTTTTTAAAAACGCCACTACATCCCATCCTGTTGACTTGCGCGCATTTTCGACTAATTTATCCGTAACATAACGAGAAGCATATGCACCAGCATTATGACCGCCCATACCATCTGCCACAATATATAAATTTCTTAACATTCCGATTGGCTGGTCGGTATAAAAGATGGTATCCTGATTCTCCGTTCGGACACAGCCAATATCACTTTTCCCATAGGACCGCATAATTATTCCTCCCTGTTTTCTACATATCTCTTTCTAAGCTGCCCGCAAGCCGCATTGATATCCCTGCCCATCTCCCGGCGGACAGTTACACGAATGTGATTTTTTTCCAGCAAATGCTGAAATTCATAAACCGACTGTTTGGTTGACTGTTCGTATTCCCGTTCATCGATCGGGTTTACCGGAATCAGATTCACATGGCATAACTTTCCTTTTAAAAGATGGATCAACATTTTCGCATGTTCCGGCTGGTCATTGACACCTTTTACCAGACTGTACTCAAATGTAATGCGCCTGTTCGTTGCAGCAATATATGCATCACAGGCATCCATAATCTCCCGGATAGAATATTTATTCGCTATCGGCATCAATTCTCTACGCATCTTATCATTCGGAGAATGAAGAGAGATTGCCAGTGTAATTTGAAGTTTCTTTTCTGCCAGTTCATAAATCTTTGGCACAATTCCACAGGTAGAAACAGTTACATTCCGCTGACTGATATTTAATCCCTGTTCATTGGTGAGCAGCTCAAGGAAACGAAGTAAATGATCAAAATTATCAAACGGTTCCCCTGTTCCCATAACGACAACATTCGATACCCGTTCCCTTGTCGCATATTGAATATGATAGATCTGATCCAGCATTTCGGATGGTTCCAAAGATCTTGTCAGGCCACCGATCGTCGAAGCACAAAAGCGGCATCCCATTCGGCAGCCCGCCTGAGATGAAATACAAACGGAATTTCCGTGTTTATACCGCATCAGGACGGTTTCAATAATACTTCCATCATATAATTCAAATAAAAATTTCGCTGTTCCGTCGATCTTCGAAGTATATCGTTGTACTTCTTTTACCGACAACATGCCGACCCCTGACTGAATTTTCTGTTTTAACGATTTCGGAAGATTGTGCATATCATCGAAATTCCTTGCAAGTTTCTTATGCATCCATTCATACAGCTGTTTTGCGCGAAACTTTTTCTCTCCGATTTCTTCCATATACTGTTCTAATTCTTTCAGAGTCATCGATTTAATATCTGGCATTGGTTTCTCCTTGTATTTCTTATATATCTATATCATGAACGCTTTTTTCTCATTTTAGCAATAAAAAATCCATCGCATGGATGAATTCCCGGAAGCAGTTGAATATATCCGTCTTTTGCAGTTTCCACAGATAATTTTTCCGGCATCAGTGAATCAAACGCAATCGGTTCCAACTGTAAATGTTCCTGCATCCACTGTACATTGCCTATATTTTCTTCCCTGCTGATCGTGCATGTACTGTACATAAGAATTCCATCATCTTTTAAATAATTTACGACAACTTCCAAAATGCGTCGTTGAAGTTTTGATAACTCCTTCATCTGCTCTGCTGTCATATTATATTTGATATCATGTTTTTTGCCGATAATACCAAGGCCGGAACACGGAAGATCAGCAATTACGATGTCCGCCTTTCCGATCATCGATTCATCCGTTTCCAAAGCATCTGCCGCCTGAACTTCGACATTACTACATGATAATCGTTCTCTGTTTTCTTCGATCAAATCGGTTTTATATTCCGTCAGATCCCTTGCGATCACTTTTCCGGTGCCATGCATCAGATCCGCGATATGAAGGCTTTTCCCGCCCGGAGCACTGCATACATCTATGACGAACATTCCCTCTTTCGGATCGGCAAGCCGACCGACCAGCATCGAGCTTTCATCCTGAACCTGAAACCGGCCTTCTTCAAAAGCTTTTACATCTTCCAAATGATCAAATTTTGATATTTTTAATGCTTCCGACATAAAACTGCCATCTTCTGCCGTAATCTGATCCTCGGCAAAACGTTGGAGCAATTCCTCTTTTGAACCGTTCGTAAACTGTACGCGAATTGTAAGTGGTGATATTGTCAGAAAGCTCTCTAGCATTGTTTGTACCGTCTGCATATCGTAATCATTCAGCCAATATCGAATGATCCATTCCGGCATCGAATATCGGATAGAAAGAGCTTTGACCGGTTCCTTCTGCATATCCGGATAGACGATCTGATCCATGTTCCGGGCAATCGTTCGAAGTACTCCGTTTACAAATCCGGTCAAATTTCGAAATCCACGTTTTTTCGCCAGTTTTACCGCTTCATTGCAGACCGCTGAATCCGGAACATGATCCATATACTTTAGCTGATAGACGCCCATACGGAGAATTGCGCGAATTACCGGCTTGCATTTTTTTGCCTTCGTCCTGGAAAACTGATCAATGATGTAATCCAGCTGAATCTGATATTCGATCGTCCCCTGACAAAGCCTCGTAAGGAATGCTCTGTCTTTTTTATCCAGATATTGATAATTTTTCAGAGTATCCGATAACACGAGATGACTCAATCCTTTCTTTTTATCAATATCAACGAGAATATCCATTGCAAGTTCTCTGATCTGATCCATTCTATTCTCCTAACTTTTCTCCCGCACTGACCCGATAACCGAGAAGAAATGCAGAAGTATTCATTCTTTTTTTACCGGCAAGCTGGATTTCCCGAAGCGCTAAAGCGTCTTCCCCCGTCTGTACAATGATCGTTTCTTTCGTAACTTCCAGAATCGTGCCGGGTTCCACATCTGGTCTGCCTTTTACTACATCTGCATCCCAGACTTTCAAACTCTTTCCATGCAGCTTTGTATATGCACTCGGCCATGGATTCAGCCCGCGGATCAGACATTCAATCTGCTGCGCCGGTTTAGAAAAATCAATATCACCCATTTTTTTCGTCAACATCGGCGCATAACATGTCTTCCCATCTCCCTGTGGAGTATATACGGCTGTTCCGTTTTCAATCTTTTTCAACGTAGAGACCATAAGCTGTGCGCTCACTTCTTTTAGTTTATCAAATAAACTTCCTCCAGTCTCTTTGGAATCGATCGGCACAACTACTTTTTCAATCATATCTCCGGTATCAACGCCTTCATCCATGCGCATCGTCGTAATGCCGGTTTCTTTCTCTCCATTGATCACAACCCACTGAATCGGTCCGGATCCTCGATACATCGGAAGCAGCGACGCATGTCCGTTGATACATCCGTACTTTGGTATCTCTAAAATTTCTTTTGATAAAATCTGTCCGAACGCAACAACAACGATCACATCCGGGTCCAATTTCTTTAACTTCTCCACAAATTCCGGTTCTCTTGCCTTTACCGGCTGATAAACCGGGATTTTATACTCTAACGCCTTTTCCTTTACCGGAGAAAAAGCAACGGATTTTCCTCTTCCTTTTGGTTTATCCGGCTGCGTTACCACTGCAATTACATCATAATGATCGATCATTGCCTGCAGCGTCGGCACCGCAAAATCCGGTGTTCCCATAAATACTACGCGCATATCAGTCTACTCCTGTTCTTCCTGTTCCTGTTCTTCTTCCTCTTCTGCAAGATCCATCAGTGGTCCGTTCGCAACATCCGGATAGAGAATCCCATCCAGATGATCACACTCATGACAAATTGCCCTTGCAAATAACCCTTCTGCTTCAACAGTAAACGGTTTCATCTCTTCATTGAGTGCTTCACATACGACATGGTTTGGTCTCGTTACTTCCGCCACTTTATTCGGGATACTCAGACAGCCCTCTTCTCCGGTCTGTTCTCCCGACTTTTCTGTGATCACAGGATTAATGAACACATATGGTCCTTCTCCGACATCAATGACTACAATTCTTTTTAACACACCAATCTGAGGAGCAGCCAGTCCAACCCCCTGTGTTTCATACATTGTTTCAAACATATCATCAATCATGATCTTTGTTCTTTCTGTTATTTTTTTCACAGGTTTTGACGTTTTCCTTAAAATGTCATCGCCCATTACACGAATATTTCTAATTGCCATTCCTTTTTTCCTTCCATTCTTGCTTTTCTATTATGAACTTTCTGTATTAAACTCATATTTTCACTAGTTTATAATACCACAAATTAATATCCAATCATAGGGTTAAAGTCAAATGTCACTGCTGCTTTCTCAAATATTTTTTTATTTTCTATATACTCTTCCAGATGATTTTTGATCAAAACAAGCGATTGGTAGTCTTTATGCTTTAAATATAAGACATATCGATACAAATCTCTGATCTTTATAATTGAGGCCCGACTCGGCCCAAGCAGAAAAAGTCCTTCCATATCATGAAATTGATACCGAATTTCCTCTCCCAGCATCTTTGCTGCCGTTTCCCCTGTATCCGGATCACTGCAGTTCAGAAAAACAACCATCATCTGACATGCAGGCGGGTACATTAATAATTCCCGATATGCGATTTCCTGCTCAAAAAACATCTCGTAATCCTGTTTTGCCGCCGCAACAATGCTGTAATGCTCCGGATTATATGTCTGTATGACGACATCTCCCGGCAGATTTCCTCTTCCTGCCCGTCCTGCCGCCTGCGTCAGAAGCTGAAAAGTCCGCTCACTGGAACGAAAATCGTTCGCATATAAAGACATATCCGCCGCCAGAACTCCGACAAGTGTCGTATTTGCAAAATCATGCCCTTTTACAATCATCTGCGTTCCAATCAGAATATCTGCTTCTCCATTCGAAAATGCTTTCAGTATTTTTTCATAACTATGCTTTTTTCTTGTTGTATCCATATCCATACGCAACGTGCGAACGCCCGGAAATTCTTTTTGGACCAGCATTTCTACCTTTTGCGTTCCGATCCCGAACGCACCGATATATGGACTTTGGCATTCCGGACAATACTTCGGCATCTTGATCTGATGTCCGCAATAATGACATACCAGTCTATTTCCATGATGTGCAGTCATGGAAACATCACAATGAGGACATTTTAAAACGTGCCCGCAGCTTCTGCAGGATACAAAACCGGCATAACCCCTGCGATTCAAAAACAGCATGATCTGCTGTTTTTTACTTAAACGGTCCAGGATCAACGTTCTTAATCGACGGCTCAATAAACTTCGATTTCCTGCTCTTAATTCTTCCCTTAAATCTTCGATAGAAACATTTGCCATTGTACTCCCCGGATTCGCACGGTGTTTCAGCTGCCACAAATGATATGTGCCGGTACGTGCATTTTGATAGGATTCGATACTCGGCGTTGCAGATCCTAAAATCACGGAAGCATGTTCCATTGATGCACGTGCAATCGCCGTCTCCCGCGCATGATATTTAGGAACACTTTCACTCTTATAGCTGCTCTCATGCTCTTCATCAATCACGATCAGACCGAGATTTTGGAACGGAGTAAACAATGCGGAACGCGGACCGATCATAATATCCACTTCACCATTTTGCGCCCGTAACATCTGATCATATCGTTCCCCCTGTGATAATCGGGAGTTCATGATGGATACCCGGTCACCAAACCTCTCATAAAATCTTCTAACTGTCTGGTAGGTTAATGCAATTTCCGGGATCAAAACAATGGCTTGTCTGCCTTTTTTTAAAACGACATCGATCGCAGCCATATAGACTTCCGTTTTTCCGCTTCCGGTCACACCATGAAGAAGATACGTCCGATAGTATTCCTTTTCAAAATCAGATTGAAACTCATCCGCGATCCTCTGCTGTTCTGCATTGAGCTTCGGAACTTCTTTTTTACTTTGCGGAAACGAAATTGGATTCCGATACTGATGTTTTACTTCGATCCGGATCAGTTTCTGTTCTTCCAGCCGCTTCAACGTCGTGCGGGGAATTTTCAGCTGCCCGGTCACATCATTCCAAGATAATTTCGGTTCTTTCTGCAAAGCTTCCAACAACCTTACCTGCGCCTTACGATGCTTTTTTTTCGCTTCTTCCAAAAAAGACTCTATATCTGCATTTTCAAAAAGTGAAATTGTTTTTTCCTGTTTTTGTTCAATTTTACTGGAAGACGGTAGAACCGTCCGAAGTGCCTGTATCATCGTCGATCCATACTGATCCCGGATCCAGGAAGCAAGCCGGATCATCTTCCCCTCAATGGATACCCCTTTTTCAGAAATCCGCAGTATCGATTTTATCCGACTTTCCTCAACATTTGCCTGCTCTGAAAGCCGGATCACATACCCTGTCTGTTCTTTATTTGCCCGGCCAAAAGGTACGACAACCTGCATGCCGGGTTCTATTTTTTTGCGCAACACAAAAGGCACTTCATATTGAAATACCTTATCAAGTGCCTCATGTGAAATATTTATAATAATGTCTGCATATAATTTCGACATTTACCCGAACTCCTATCTATGATCATAGAGAGAAACCCCGTTTTTAGTCTTCTGCAAGATGACCATTGGCAACCATCACATCGACCACCTGTTGTACATATTTCTTGCAGATTTCATCTGTTTCTGCCTCTACCATAACACGGACCAATGGTTCCGTACCGCTTTGACGTACCAGGATTCTTCCATCTTCTCCCAGCTCTTTTTTTACTGCCGCTACTGCAGCAATCACATCCGGATCTTCCTGTGCTGCTTTCTTATCTTTTACTCTTACATTTTCTAAAAGCTGTGGATAAATCGTTACCGGTTCTACCAGTTTACTCAATGGCTGTTTCTGCTCGATCATAGCTTCCATGATCTTAATAGATGTTAAAACACCGTCTCCGGTTGTTGAGTGTTTACTAAAAATAATATGACCTGACTGTTCCCCTCCAAGGCTGTAACGGTTTTCCACCATACATTCATTTACATACTTATCGCCAACTGCCGTTTTTTCATATTGGATTCCCGCCTTATCCAGAGCTTTGTAAAGTCCAAGGTTCGACATAACGGTCGTTACGATCGTATTTTTATTTAATTTTCCCTGTTGCTTCATATAAGTACCACAGGCATACATGATCAGATCCCCATCGACAACATTTCCATTTTCATCTACGGCAATACATCTGTCCGCATCGCCATCAAATGCAAACCCAACATCTAAATTATTCTCTTTTACATAATTCTGTAACACTTCGATGTGTGTGGATCCGGCATTGCGGTTTATATTCGTTCCATCCGGCCAGTCATTGATCACGTACGTATGTGCTCCCAATGCGTTAAATACATTTTTCGCAATCGCATATGCGCTTCCATTTGCACAGTCCAAACCGACTCTCATATGCTTGAAGGAACGGGTTGCCTGAGAGATCAGATACCCGATATATAGATTACGCCCCATAGAATAGTCAGTTGTTGCTCCGATATTGACTCTCGTTGCAAGCGGCAGTTCTCCAAAAGTTCCGTCAATATAAGCTTCGATCTTATCTTCTACAGAAGCTTCCATCTTATGACCTCTGCCATCAATGATCTTAATACCATTATCGTAAAATGGATTATGGCTTGCAGAAATCATAATTCCGAAATCAAAGTCTTCCGAACGCACAACATAAGAAACACTCGGTGTTGTCGTTACATGCAGCAGATAGACATCCGCACCCGATGCTGTCAAGCCCGAAACAAGTGCATATTCAAACATATAGCTGCTTCTTCTCGTATCTTTTCCGATCACAACTCTTGCTCTATGTCCATTCTGGCTAAAATACCAGCCAAGAAAACGACCCACTTTAAATGCGTGATCAACAGTCAAATTAACATTTGCTTCTCCTCTAAATCCATCTGTTCCAAAATATTTACCCATTGTATATTATCTCCATTTCATTTATAGTCTTATTCAAATTTTCATATATTCTGTAAAATTATAACACTAAAATTTTTTTAATTCAATTAATATCATTGACTTCATAAAAAATTCATTTTATCATAAAAATAATATATGATTTCAATGATAACGATGCATTTCAAAACGAGGATGAAAAAATGAAACGAAAAGATGACCGATTTTTAATGAAAGTCGCTGATATGTATTACAATGATGGACTTTCACAGGAAATCATTGCCGACAAACTGAATGTCTCCCGCACAACCATTTCCCGCGCGCTTACCCGTGCGAAAAAAGCCGGCTACATAAAAATCATCCTGGATTTTCCTTCCGTATCTTCGGTTGACATAGAAAAGCAGCTAGAACAGAAATATCATATTCAAGAAGCAGCCGTTGCTCTGACCGATCAGACAGACGATCCGGTATATGAAGTCGCAAAAACGGCTGCCCGCTATCTCGCTCGGGTATTAAAAAGCGATATGATCATCGGGCTGACATGGGGCCGTACGATGAAGCAGCTGATCGATGCTTTTGAAAAAGAACAGTTAGGCAAAACTTTAAAAATCAAAGGCGTACAAGTCGTTCCATTCTTAGGCACGAATGCTCCGGATGCTGAAGAATATGATATCATCCGCCTGACCTATTCCAGTCTATTATCTTCAAAATTATCAGAATTGATCCGCGGCATCAATTACAGCCTGCCTGCACCGATGTATGTGCAAAATCCGGAATTAAAAAAACTGCTTCTTCAGGAACCGGAAATTGCCCGCACCCTTGAAAAAGCAAGACAATGTCAGGTTGCCTTATTCAGCATCGGCGATTTGAGCGATCAGTCTGCGATCGGCTGTCTGTCCGACAGCGTTTCGGAAACCCTACAGGATCTGAAAGAAAAAGGAGGCATCGGTGAAACACTTGGAAGAGTATTTGACAAAAACGGCAATACTGTAGAAAGCGGTTTTAACGACCGGATCATCGGCTTGTCTCTGGACGATCTAAAAAAAATCCCGAACAGAGTCTGTATTATATATGATGATTACAAAGTACCGGCAGTAAAAACCGCTCTGAAAACCGGTCTGATCAATGTCCTGATCACGGATGATAACATTGCAGAACAACTGCTCCGGGACTAACTTTTCTAATAATGAAACAAAAATAAGGAGCCGTCGATTTTTAGCCCCTGACAAACAGGGAAGAGGCAATCCCAGAGAATTCGGGCTTTTTTAAAAACTGAATTCTCCTGTGGGCTGTCTCTTCCCTTTTGCATCCCTTATTTTAGGTCACAAAAACCCCTTGTCTGGATTTTTGGAAGCGCTCCTTCTGCTAAGCGGTTTTCTGCTCCTTTTTTTCTTTGTATTTCTTGATCTCATGATGTAAAAAGCAACCGATAGTTAAAACGCCGGAAGTTTTATTTTCCTTGATATCACCATCTGCGGGAGAAAAAAACTTTTTACTTTTTCTGCCGTAGATATGAAAGTCTGTCTGCGGGAGAAAAGAACCTTTTTATTTTTTCTGCCGTAGATATGGGAGTCTGTCTACGGGAGAAAAGAGCCTTCTTACTTTTTCTACAGTAGACATGGAAGTCTATCTACGGGAGAAAAGAGCCTTCTTACTTTTTCTACAGTAGACATGGAAGTCTGTCTACGGGAGAAAAGAGCCTTTTTACTTTTTCTACAGTAGACATGGGAGTCTGTCTACGGGAGAAAAGAGCCTTCTTACTTTTTCTACAGTAGACATGGAAGTCTGTCCATGCTGGGGATTCAGAATTCAGCGAATCCCAATGTAGAATAATCTTCCTTCCATATTAAAACCCTAAATCGCGGAGAGCAGTTCAATTAACCGACACCCCCCTTATTATTTCTGCCGCTCAATGCTCCATCAGGTGTTCACAGTATTCTACACTGATATCCGCATACCGCTCAAATACGTGATCCGCTTCCTTCATCTCACTCATCGGAAAATCCGCATTTCGAAACCCGAGACAATACATCCCAGCCGCCTTAGCACCAATGGCTCCATTTGGTGCATCTTCGATGACCATACAGTTTTCCGGTCTGATTCCGAGTTTATCGGCAGCATTTAAAAAGACATCCGGAGCCGGCTTGCTGTGCTCTACTTCCCACCCGGAAGATACCGCATCAAAAAGTTCCAGGATTCCGAATTTTTCCAGCATGCTCACAATCTCTCTTCGCGTACCGGAAGATGCCACAGCAATCGGATATCCGGTTTGCTTTAAAGAGCGGATAAACTCCACGACGCCTCTGACCGGCTGAATCCCTGCTTTTTCAAACGTCTCCTGCCTTATACGATATAATAATTCCAGGTATTCCTCTACAGAGACGTCCTCTCTGTGAAAATCTTTGCTCATGACTTTCCACTGATCCGCGTGCGTCGTTCCCATAAATTGCATATGATACTCATACGGCACATCCGTAATCCCAAAATGAGCCAGCACGGTATTCTTAATTCCAACATAGAAACGTTCCGAATCAGAAATCACTCCATCCATATCAAAAATCACTGCCTCTAACATCTGCTTATTCTCCTGTTATTTATCACAATTCATAAGGTGTTACCTGATAAACATAATAATTAAGCCAATTCGTATACATCATATTCGCATGGCACCGCCACGACTTGATCGGACCTTTTTCCGGATCATCGTCAATGTAATAATTCTGCGGCACCTCAATATTTAATCCCTTGGCAATATCCCGCTTATATTCATAATCCAGGGTCATCACATCATATTCCGGATGTCCGGTTACAAAAATCTGACTTCCGGATTCATTTTTGATCAAATATGGACCTGCCTCATCCGATTCAGCCAAAACCGTCAGTTCTTTGCAGTTTCTGATCGCATCCATATCACTTGCCGTATAGCGGGAATGCGGTACATAAAAGACATCATCAAATCCTCTCACAAGACACGGCTTTCCATGCAGCGTATGATGCTTATAAACACCGGATAATTTCTTATCCAGGAAAATCTTTTCAATCCCATAATGATAATATAATCCTGCCTGAGCGCCCCAACAGATATGCAAGGTTGAAGTTACATTTGTCTTCGTCCATTCCATGATCTCAGTCAGTTCATCCCAGTATTTTACTTCTTCAAACGGAATCTGTTCCAAAGGAGCTCCGGTGATGATCATACCGTCAAACTTCTGATGTTTAATCTCAGAAAAGAACTGATAGAACTTTTCCATATGTGATTTTGATGTGTGTTTGGGACGGTAAGTTTCCGTCTGTAGAAATGTAATATTGATCTGAAGCGGAGTATTCGAAAGGCTCCTCAACAGATGTAATTCCGTATCCTGTTTTGTCGGCATTAAATTCAGGATAACAATCTCAAGCGGACGAATATCCTGGGACAGCGCCCGTTCAAAATCCATCACAAAAACATTTTCCTTTTCCAATATTTTTTTTGCCGGCAAATCTTTATCAATTCTAATTGGCATTGTTTCCACCTTTCTCTCTGATCATGGCAAGAAACTCTTCTTCCGTAATGATCGGGATTCCGAGTTCTTTTGCCTTTTTATTTTTTGAAGAACTGCTTCCACTGTCATTATTGATCAAATAATTGGTCTTAGTAGTGACAGAGCCAGTTACTTTTCCCCCAAGCTCTTCCACTTTTGCTTGGACTTCTTTCCGATTTTTAAAATGATGGACGGAACCGGTCACAACAAAATTCATTCCATCCAAAATTGCCTCCGTCTCTTCATCTTCTTCCACCTGATGAAAAACGACCATCTGCTCTAATTTCTCCATCACTTTTTGATTGTGCTCATTTGCAAAATAGTGGACGAGGGATTCTGCGATCACCTGGCCAATTCCGTCGATCTTCACAAATTCTTCCGCTTCTGCAGCTTTTATTTTCTCCCAGTCATAATGAAAATGCCGGCAGATCAGTTTTGCATTCGATAGACCGACATTTAAAATTCCAAGTGCATAAATAAAATTTGGCAGATTCGCCTGTTTCGATCTTTCAATCGAAGCGACCAGATTATCATAGGATTTCTTTCCGAATCCTTCCATTTCTATGATTTCTTTTTCATGCTCATGCAGAGAATAGAGATCATATAATTCTTCTAAAAAGCCTTTTCCGATCATCTTCTGAATCGTTGCTTCTGACATTCCATCAATGTTCATTGCATCCCGCGAAACATAATGGCTGAATAATTTGACTTTTTTTGCACTGCAGAAGTCATTGGAACAATACAGCGATTTGACGCCATTTTCCTCCTTAACGACCGTCATCGCCCCGCAGGCAGGACAAAATTCCAATGGTTTTATCGTATTGCTTCGAGTAAAATTCTCCGCAACCTGCGGAATGATCATATTCGCTTTATAGACGCTGATCTCATCATTTTCACCCAGTTCCAGGCTTTCTACGATGCTTAAGTTATGAAGGCTTGCACGGCTTACCGTCGATCCCTCCAGTTCCACAGGATCAAAAACCGCGATCGGATTGATCAGACCCGTTCTTGACGGACTCCATTCGATGTGATCCAGTCTCGTTACCGCTGTCTCATCCGCCCATTTGAAAGCAATCGAATTACGTGGAAACTTCGCCGTCGTTCCAAGGCTCTCTCCGTATGCGATATCATCGTAGATGAATACAAGTCCATCCGACGGTTCATCCATACCGGCGATTTTCTCCGAAAACTCCTGCACCGCTTCCTCTGCGTTTTTTTGATTCACCCGTCTATGCTCCACTACTTCAAATCCAAGATCGGAAAGCCATCGAAACCGCTTTTCCACGGAATTATCCAGTTCAATTCCTTCTGCACTGACGAGTGAAAAGGCATAAAAATGTACATTGCGCTGTGCTGTCACTTCATTATTCAGCTGTCTTACCGATCCACTGCATAAGTTTCTCGGATTTTTATATTTTGCATCCACATCCTGAATGCTTTTATTCATTTTTTCAAAATCAGAATACTTAATGATCGCCTCTCCGCGGATCACCAGTTTCCCCTGAAATGGGATCCGTGCCGGAAGATTGACAAACGTTTTGGCATTATTAGTAACAACTTCTCCGACCTGGCCGTTTCCTCTCGTAACTGCTTTTACAAGTCGGCCGCCATCATAAGTTAAAACGATCGTAAGTCCATCCAGCTTCCAGGACAAGATCACATCCTGATCCCCAATCCACTGTTCCAATTCCGCAACATCCTTTGTCTTTTCCAAAGAAAGCATCGGTGATTCATGTGCTTCTTTTGTCAATTCCGTCAAAAGCTCATACCCCACATGGATTGTCGGACTATTGGAAAATACCGTATTCGTTTCTTTTTCCAGAGCAGCCAGTTCATCATAGAGCTTATCATATTCATAATTACTCATGATTTCTCTGTTTTCCTGATAATATGCTTTTCCGGCCTCATTCAGTATCCGGATCAGCTCTTTCATTCTAGTCTTCGAACTCATCAAAAAGCTCCTTTTTCAATTTCATAATTTCATTTTTGGATAATTTTCGGTACGTCCCCGTTTTAATTTTTCCAAGTTCGATATTCATGATCCGAACCCGTTTTAAATTTAACACACGATAATCAAAGTATTCGCACATTCTTCGGATCTGACGGTTTAATCCCTGTGTCAAAACAATGGAGAACTGATTGCGCCCCAGCTTTTTCACCCGGCATCTGCGAGTTACCGTGTTTAAAATAGGAACGCCATTCCGCATTCCATATAAAAATTCGAACGTTACCGGTTTATCTACGGTAACGATATATTCTTTTTCATGATAATATCGTGCCATCTGTATGCGGTTAGCGATCTCCCCATCATTCGTCAGCAGGATCAATCCTTCTGAGTCTTTATCCAGCCTTCCGATCGGAAAGATCTTTACCGGATAATTGATAAAATCAATAATATTATCTTTTTCTTTCTTTTGTGCTGTACACACGATTCCGCGCGGCTTATTAAATGCGATCAGTTCTAATGCCTCGATCAGATCGATCTTTTTCCCCCGAAAGCAGACTTCTTGATTTTTCATTACCTTCATTCCCGGAACTGCAATCTCTCCATCGACAGTTACCAGTCCATCCTTAATATACTGGTCCGCCTGCCGTCTAGAGCAAATACCTGCATCACTTAAGTATTTATTTAATCGGATCATATCAAATGCAATTATTTTCTTCATCGGTATCCCCCATACGAACATATTTTTATCGTATTTTTCAACTAATATTATATAGGATTGACATCTAAAATGCAATTCATTAGGGAAAAAGAAACCTTCTTCTCATAACAGTGAAGAAGGTCTCTTTTTTCCTATTCAAATTTATCATTTTTCTTTTTTGGAAATTTTGGTAATTTCAAATCCGGTAGTTTTGGAACTTTCGGAAGATTCCTTTTCATCTTCTGAAATATCCCTGCTCTGCGTCCGCCTCGTCCTTCCCTCTTTTCTCTCATGAAAAGACTGTAAATACAAGGAATCACGACCAGGGTCAGCAGTGTACCGTAAAGCAGTCCGCCAATCGTAACAACTGCCATTGGCTGCGACATTTCAGAGCCGCTTCCGACGCCTGCCGCCATTGTGGATAATCCGAGGATAGTCGTCAATGCCGTCATAAAGATCGGACGGATTCTCATAGAACCTGCCGCAATGATCGCCTCTGTCTTATCATATCCGTCATCACGAAGCTGATTGATCGTATCCACAAGTACGATTCCGTTATTTACAATAATGCCGGAAAGCATGACAAATCCGATCATGGCGATAACGCTTAAATCCATACCGCAGATGAGAAGTCCGATCAGTCCTCCGGTAAATGCAAGAGGAATCGTAAATAAAATGATAAACGGAGAAAGCAAGGACTGGAACTGTGCCACCATGATCAAATACATAAATACGATTGCAAGTACAAGCATCAGTGCGATCTGTTCTGCCATCTCATAGACGGATTCTGCTTCGCCGCCAGTTTCTACGCTGTATCCTTTTGGAAGATCCAATTTTGCAACTTCATCCTCGATTGCAGCACTTAATTTTGTCGGATTATACCCATCTTCGACATTTGCACTTACCGTAATATATCGTGTCTGATTTTCACGGGAAATGCTGGACAAACTGTCTGTATTTTTAATGGACGCAATTTTGCTCAATGCAACTGTTCTTTCTTCTGAGCCAACAGTACCGGTAATTCTTAAGTTTTTCAACTTCGATCTGGAAACAGCATAATCCGACTGTTTTTCCACTGTTACATCATAACTTATATCATTTTGCGTAATAGATGTCGCCGTTGAAGAACCGGACAATTCTGCCGAAACCGCCTGATAAATCTGAGAAACCGTCAAACCATACTGGATCGCTTTTCGCTTATTTACTACGATATGTATTTCATCTGTTGTCTCTTCCTGTCCATTCGAAACATCTGCCGTACCATCGGTCTGTTCCATAATCTGTGCGATTTCATCTGCGATTTCACGAAGATTATCAAGATCATTCCCCTTTACTGTCATCGAAATACCGGTACCGGCGATACTTCCCATATCCATATTGCTCGTGCTGATATTCAGCTCACAATCAAAATCCGCTGTTTTTTCTTCAATCATATTTTTAATCTGCTGATTGCTGTATTCCCGCTCCTCTTTCAGCATCAGATACATCGTAACGGTACGGTTTCCGGAACCGGATGTTAAAGACGTGATCCCACTGTCTCCGCTTTGCAAGCTCCCTACCGTTTCCACATCGGATACTTCCAGTGCCTTTGCTGTAACCGTATTGGCCATATCAACAATTTCTTCCTGATCAGAACCCTCTGGCATCGTCAGCGTCATACTCATCTGCTGGCTTTCCATATCCGGGAACAGAGAAAATCCTCTCTGCTGAATACCAAATATACTGCCGGCAAAAATTACCAGTGCCAAAAGAAGCACAAGGATTCGTTTTCCAAGAATCTTATCCATGCATCGAACATAAAAATCACAAAAGCGATTGACAAGACTATTTTCTTTCGAAGAAACGGAACTTAAAACGCCAGAAGCCATCATCGGCACAACCGTAACCGCTACGATCAGACTCGCCATTAAAGAGAATCCGATTGTCAATGCCATATCTGTAAATAATTGTCTTGTCAATCCAGACGTAAATACGATCGGAAGAAATACGGATACTGTCGTCAAAGTCGATGCTGTAATCGCGCCGGCGACACCCCGGGTACCCTCAACTGCTGCCTCTTTCGGATCCCAGCCCTCTTTTCTGAGACGATAAATATTTTCCATAACAACGATTGAATTATCTACCAGCATAC
This sequence comes from Candidatus Fimousia stercorigallinarum, assembly GCA_018715775.1. Classification (GTDB taxonomy): domain Bacteria; phylum Bacillota; class Clostridia; order Lachnospirales; family Lachnospiraceae; genus Fimousia; species Fimousia stercorigallinarum. Next base: position 16,892 of record DVKZ01000022.1, read on the forward strand.
CGACGCCAAGCGCAAGTCCGGACAACGATATGATATTCAAAGTAATTCCGGTAAAATACATCAAGACGATCGCAAAAATCACACTAATCGGAATCGATAACGAAACGACGATCGTCGGCCGGATATCTTTTAAAAACAGGAATAAAATGATGATCGCAAAAATCGCTCCATAAATCAGATTATCTAATACTGAGTCTACGATCGTATCAATATATATCCCTTGATCCATCAAATTCGTATAATGCAGTCCTTCCTGGGAATCCTGCAATTCATCGAGTTTTTCGGAAATGGAATCCGACACTTCTGCCGAAGAGTATGTGGACTGCTTTTGTACGGAAAGAATAATTCCGTCGTTTCCGTTAATCTTACAATAGCTGTCTTCCGAATGGTCGACAACCGCTACATCCGCTACATCCTTTAACCGAATCGGAGAAATTCCATCCACACCGATATCCATCAGAACCATTTTTTCCAGTTCTTCCTGACTTGTCGCCTCATCTCCGACGCGGACAAGATACTGTACATTATTTTCCGTCACATATCCTGCTGGCATTTCAAAATTTTGTGCCTGCAGCAAACTTTTGATTGTATCAACTGTGATCGTCTTTGTCATATTAGCCGAAGTGATTGCTTCCTCTCTTGCACTTTCCAACTCTTCTTTTCCAGCCTCAATCTGATTGCTGCTGTTCGACAGCTGAATCTCCGCACTCGTCATTTGATTATTCACATCTGCAGACTGCTCATCCACCGTCTGAAGCTGCGTCGTAATCCTGTTTTTACCGGATTTGATCTGATCCAGAGCGCTGTCCATCTCTTTTACCTGACGATTCAGACTCCTGATCGTCGATTGGATCGTTTTCCGATTATCTTTATAACCGGAAATCTGAGTCCGGAGCGCTTCCGCTTCTTCACTTTCTCCTAATCCTGCTTCTTCCATCTGATCAAGCTGATCCTGCATCTCCTCGATCGATGAGTCCATCTGTTTTTGCTGCTCCTCTAAATCTGTAATCTTAGATTCCAGCGTAACTTTTGCACTCGTTACCTGAATTTCTCTTTCGATCACGCTGAGCTGAGCATCATTCAATGCCTTTTTGGCTTTTGCGATCTGTCTGTTCGCAGAAGTTTTTTCTGTTTCCAAACGGCTTTGCGCTTCATTCACTCTATCTTCCGCTTCATCCAGCTGTTCCGATGCTTCATCAAACTCACCATTGATCGCATTCTGGATCCGTTTATTTAATCTCGCGATTTTTTTCGAATTAATAACAACGTTGATGTTATTTTCCATTAGCCCGGAACTTGATACGGTTGCCACCCCATTTACTGATTCCACTCCCGGTATCAGCGTATTGTTTACATATTCTGATAACTCAGCACTGTCCATCTGATCAGAATCAATCGCCGTGACCAAAACCGGCATCATATCCATACTGAGTTTTAAAATCGTCGCATTTCCGACTCCGTCCGGAAAAGAAGACTCGATCAGATCCAGATTTTCCCGAATATCGAGCGTTGCAGCATCCATATTCGTATCATCATCAAATTCGAGTGCGACCATCGATACATTTTCATTTGACTGAGACGTCATCGTCTCCAATCCGCTGACACTCGCCAAAGCCTGTTCAACCGGCCGGGTCACAGACGTTTCCACTTCTTCCGGTGACGCCCCTCCATATGTAGTCATGACAAGTACATATGGAAGATTCATATTGGGAAGAAGATCCGTTTGCATTTTTGTAAAAGACACAACCCCCAATACGAGAACCAATATGACCGCCACAATGACAGTAAATGGTTTTCTCACACTAAATCTTTCAAACATTTTTTACTCTCCTTAAACAATTTCATATGCTCTTTCTATCATTTACAAACGACCATTAAAGTCTTTTCGCAAACCGAAGAAAAAGCCCATAATCTTATGACTATGAGCTTTTCAATATCAGGATCAGAACGAAAGTATTATCCAATACTGTAGTTTGGAGCCTCTTTTGTAATCTGAATATCATGCGGATGACTTTCTTTCAATGATGCAGCAGAAATTTTTACAAATTCTCCCTTTTCCTGCAGGTCAGGAATTGTAGGAGCACCGCAATATCCCATACCGGAACGAAGCCCGCCGACCAACTGGAAGATCGTATCTTCGACACTTCCTTTATAAGCAACTCGTCCTTCTACACCTTCCGGAACTAATTTCTTGGCATTTGCCTGGAAGTAACGGTCACCGCTTCCATGTTCCATTGCTGCGATCGAACCCATACCACGATAAACTTTAAACTTACGTCCATGATATAATTCAAAATCTCCAGGGCTTTCATCGCATCCTGCAAGCATACTTCCGAGCATACATACACTTGCACCTGCTGCAATTGCTTTTGTAATATCTCCGGAGAACTTAATGCCGCCGTCTGCAATAATCGGTACATCATATTTCTTTGCAACTTCATATGCATTCATAACTGCTGTGATCTGAGGAACACCGATTCCGGCCACAACACGGGTTGTACAGATAGAACCCGGTCCAATACCGATCTTAACCGCATCAACACCAGCCTGGATCAATGCTTCTGTTGCAGCTGCTGTTGCAACGTTACCTGCAATTACCTGAAGATCCGGATATGCTTCCTTGATCATCTTTACAGTTTTAATGATATTAGCAGAATGTCCATGTGCAGAGTCAACAACGACTACATCAACATTTGCCGCTACCAATGCTTCAATTCTCTTCAGAATGTCAGGAGTTGCGCCGACACCGGCACCACAGAGAAGTCTTCCCTGAGCATCCTTTGCCGCATTCGGATACTTAATCTGTTTTTCAATATCTTTAATCGTAATCAAACCTTTTAAGTTAAAATCATCATCAACAATCGGAAGTTTTTCAACGCGTGCTTTCCCCAAAATTGCCTTTGCTTCTTCTAATGTAACGCCTTCTTTTGCTGTGATCAAATTTTCTGCCGTCATGGAATTTTTAATTGGCTGATTAAAATCTGTTTCAAATTTCAGATCACGGTTTGTGATAATACCGACTAATTTTCCATTTTCCGTGATAGGAACACCTGAAATGCGGTATTTCGCCATCAATTCTTCTGCTTCCTGGATCGTATTATCCGGTGACAAAGAAAACGGATCCGTAATAACGCCATTTTCTGAACGTTTTACCTTATCGACTTCTTCTGCCTGTTCCTGAATCGACATGCTCTTATGTATAATACCGATACCGCCCTGTCTTGCCATGGCTATTGCCATTCTGTGTTCTGTAACTGTGTCCATGCAGGCACTCATCAACGGAATATTTAATTTAATCTTTTTTGTCAGTCTTGTCTGTAAGTTCACGTCGTTTGGAATGATCTCCGAATAAGCCGGAACCAATAATACGTCATCAAATGTAATTCCTTCACCAATAATCTTTCCCATCAGGATTCCCTCACTTTCTCTAAATTCAACTCTGTGTGTATTGTTCTTAACTATAACAAAAACATTTTTGAATGTCAATGTTCTGAAAAAAATTGGAATTTAAAAAAATTTTCTATTTTAAACGGGTACTATTGTGCATTTTCACGAATTCCCTGCAATATTTAAAAAACGGAGAATTGTAAAAACAATTCTCCTGCAATAATCGCTGTCCTTTTATTCTATAATTGAAATCTCGCTTCCGACAACCAGTGTTGGAACCGGTTTTGCTTCTACGCAGATGCTGCCCGGAAGTCCGGCCTCTGTCGCCTCGTTAAAGACGATCGTCAAATGTCCCATCGCTTCCAGATTCTTCTGTGCAAGGCTTCCAACTGCTGTAATTTCATAGGTTACATCATCGATGATCAGTTTCTGACCGGCACTTAACGTACCATTTACCGGATTGACACTCATCAAATAACAGAATTCTCTCAGAGCATCCGGTGCATTTTCACCAAATAGAATAAACATGCCTTCATCCATAAAGGCTTCTACCTGAGTTCCTAATGCTGTAACTTTATTATCGTATATTCTGGCCATATCTCATCTTCCCTTCTTTTCTCCTAAGCACAAGATAATAATTCCTGTTTCTTTAGTATACCGTATATGGGCTTCATCTGTCTAGACAAAAATTCTAATTTTACAAATTATATCTTCGTTTCAACATACAAAATCCACAGGAAGCGATCTGCTCTCTTCCTGTGGATCGATCATATCTTTTTATGAACTTTTTCCCCGTTGAAGGAACAACGATTACATCATTCCCATTCCGCCCGGAGCCATGCCCATTCCTGCACCTGCTCCTGCTGCGGCTTCTTCTTTTACATCAGCAACAACGGATTCTGTTGTTAATAATGTAGATGCTACAGATGTTGCATTCTGCAGTGCACTTCTGGTTACTTTAGCCGGGTCAATGATACCAGCGCTTACCATATCGGTATATTCGCCTTTTAATGCGTCAAATCCTGTTCCAACTGCGGACTCTTTTACTTTATTGATAATAACAGCACCTTCCAGACCGGCATTAGCAGCAATGTGATATAACGGAGCTTCCAATGCTTTCAGAATAATGGATGCACCTGTCTTTTCATCGCCTTCTAATGTATCTGCTAATGCAGCTACTTTCTTAGATGCGTGAATATATGCGGATCCACCTCCGGCAATAATTCCTTCTTCTACAGCTGCTTTTGTAGCTGCCAGCGCATCTTCCAAACGGAGTTTGCTTTCTTTCATTTCTGTTTCCGTTGCTGCTCCAACGCGGATAACGGCAACACCACCAGCTAATTTTGCAAGTCTTTCCTGTAATTTTTCTTTATCAAATTCAGATGTTGTTTCTTCAATCTGTGCTTTGATCTGACCGATACGGGCTGCGATATTATCTTTACTTCCTGCACCATCTACGATGACTGTTGATTCTTTTTCAATCTTAACAGATTTTGCTATACCTAACATATCCGGTGTTACTTCTTTTAAGTCCATTCCTGCTTCATCGGAAACCATAACACCGCCTGTTAAAATCGCGATATCTTCTAACATTGCTTTTCTTCTGTCACCATAGCCAGGTGCTTTCACAGCTGCTACGGAAAATGTACCGCGGAGTTTGTTAACGATCAATGTTGTTAATGCTTCTCCATCTACATCATCTGCGATGATCAGTAATTTTTTACCGGACTGAACGATCTGTTCTAACAACGGTAAGATGTCCTGGATAACAGAAATTTTCTTATCTGTGATCAAGATATACGGATCTTCCATTTCACAAACCATTTTTTCCATATCTGTGCAGAAATATGCGGATAAATATCCACGGTCAAACTGCATACCTTCTACTAAATCCAATTCTGTTTTCATTGTTTTGGATTCTTCGATCGTAATTACACCATCGTTGGAAACTTTATCCATTGCATCTGCAACTAACTGTCCAACTTCTTCATCTCCTGCGGAAATTGCAGCAACTTTTGCAATCTGTTCATTTCCTGTTACCACACTGCTCATTTCAGCAATTGCTTCCACTGCTTCATCTGTGGCTTTTTTCATACCTTTTCTCAAAATGATCGGATTGGCACCGGCAGCCAGGTTTTTCATTCCTTCATTCACCATTGCCTGAGCAAGCACAGTTGCAGTTGTTGTACCATCACCGGCTACATCGTTTGTCTTTGTAGCTACTTCTTTTACAATCTGAGCGCCCATGTTTTCGAATGCATCTTCTAATTCAATGTCTTTTGCGATTGTCACACCATCGTTTGTGATTAGTGGAGTACCAAAAGATCTTGCCAATACAACGTTACGTCCTTTTGGTCCTAAAGTAACTCTTACTGTATCTGCTAACTGATTTACACCTGATTCTAATGCCTTTCTGGCTTCAATCCCGTATTTAATCTCTTTTGCCATGTTAATCAACCTCCAAATTTAAACTTATTAAGCTTCCACGATTGCCAGAATATCATTCTGTTTGATCACAATATATTCTTCGCCTTCAAATTTTACTTCTGTTCCGGCATATTTGGAATAAATTACTTTCTGTCCAACGGATACTTCCATTTTAACATCTGCTGTTCCAGGTCCTACAGCAATAACTTCTGCTTCCTGTGGTTTTTCCTGACTGGAACTTGCTAAAACAATTCCTGATTTTGTAGTCGTTTCTGCTTCACACTGTTTAATGACAACTCTGTCACCTAATGGTACTAATTTCATTGTGCTGCCTCCTTTTATGTTGTTAACCTTAAATCCTTTATCATAATATTAGCACTCTATTTGTTTGAGTGCTAACAACTATCCTTATATTAGTTAATTTATCCAGAGAAAGCAAATTTCATTACTTTTAAATTCCGGATAATTTCTTTTTATTTCTCTTCTATTCTCTCTATTTCTCATTTAATCTCATTTTTTCTTATTTTAATCAACACTAATATAAAATGGCCTATCTCAAAATACCACTTTCATCCACAACTTGAACAACTTCTTTCAATTTTTCCGGAGGCAAAACGAGCGCAAAACGAACATAACCTTCTCCAAGAGATCCAAAAGAATTTCCGGGAGTGCAGATTACACCGGTCTGTTCCATTAATTCCATGCAAAACTGTTCTGATGAAGAAAATTGATCCGGGATCGGCGCCCAGACAAACATGGTTCCCTGACTGTCCGGTACATTCCATCCAATCTGACGGAAACCTCCGCACAATGCATCCCTTCTTTTTTCATATTCCCGGCACTGTTTTTCCACCATATCCAGAGGTCCGTCAAGAGCGGCGATCGCTGCTTTCTGAATCATAAGCGGCATACCAAAATCAATCTGTGAACGCAGAAGTTTCATCGCATCCACAACCTCTTTTTTCCCGATCAAAAAGGAAATACGCAATCCTGTCACATTAAATGATTTGGATAAAGAGAAAAATTCCACACCAACCTCTTTCGCTCCTTCGTAAGATAAAAAGGATTTTCCTCGTTTTCCATCGTAAATAATATCCGAATACGCGTTATCATGAATGATCAAAATATCATATTTCTTTGCAAATTCAATTGCTTTTTCATATACGCTGTCATCGGCAACGGAACATACGGGATTATATGGATACGAAAGTACCATCAGCTTTGCTTTTCTGGCGATTTCTTCCGGAATTTCGTTAAAATCCGGTAAAAATCCATTTTCCGCTTTTAAAGAATAGAAATACAGACTTCCATCTCCCAGATATGCTCCTGCTTCAAAAATCGGATATCCCGGATTCGGAAGAATCGCATATTCGCCCCTGTTCAAAAGCGCCATGCCGATATGTCCGATTCCTTCCTGCGTGCCGTGCACGGAAGTAATCTCATCTGTTTCAATCGCAACCTGAAACCGTCTTTTGTAATAGCGCTGCACGGCCTCTAACAGTTCCGGATAATCTCTCAATGAATAAATATAATTTTTCGGATCCCTGCTTGCTTCTACCATCGCTTTCACGATATGTGGCGCCGGTTCAAAGTCCGGTGTTCCAACGGATAAATTGTATACTTTTTTTCCTGATTTTAATAATTCTTCTTTCTTCTCATCCAATGCGGCGAAAATACCCATCTGAAAATGGGACAACCGCTCTGCCTGCGCTTTCATCACTTACTTCCTCCTATTTTACTGTGTTTTCGCGTGAAAATACCCTGTCATATCCGATATACGACAGGGCATCGTGTTAATTTCATCACTTTTTCGGTTTATATGAAGTCTTCAACGATACAATCCGGTTAAACACAAGATGATCTTCTGTCGTATCCTTAGAATCCACATTAAAATATCCATTTCGTACAAACTGGAAACTGTCTAATGGTTTTGCATCTTTTAATGCTGGTTCCACATAACAGTTTTCCAATACAGTCAGGGAATTTGGATTTAAATTCATACTTCCATCTTCGTTATAAACGCCTTTTTCCTCATCTACGTGATTCTCGTACAGCCGGACTTCTGCTTTCACCGCAGTCGGCGCATATACCCAATGGATCGTACCCTTTACTTTTCTTCCTGTAAAACCAGATCCGCTCTTCGTCTCCGGATCATACGTACAGTAAACTTCCGTTACAT
>DVKZ01000023.1 GCA_018715775.1 Candidatus Fimousia stercorigallinarum
TCATGGAATCTATATATACATTCACCTTCCGAACCTTGGTATCAATGACTGATATGGCGTTAAAAATATAAGTAAGTTATAGATTCCGGAAGTTCTATTTGGAGAAAGAAACATCGGAATAAAAAGAACTGGTACCACTATGATCAACACTAAATACGGGTTTTTCATTTTAGAAGAAAGAAACAATGTCAAACTGATCATTGCAATTAATACCAGATAAATCACACACAGATTCACTAAAATTCCTTGTAAAAAAGTAAATGGATAAGGAACTGCTGTTCCATTTATTTGAAGCGGAAGATTCCATCCATCAATACCAAATGCAGCAATCGTAATTCCAAACGCAACAGCGACATGAATAGTAAATGCAGCCACACCAAAGAGTACTCCAGCTAAAATTTTTGCCATTGGTAATTTAGTTTTTCCATATTTTGCCGATAAAATAACCATGTCAGTTCCAGCCTGATATTCTCCGGAAAAAATCGGAGCAACAACAATACACACCGCTAAAATAGCAAATAGTAAAAGCTCAAAGGCACTAATGATCACTTCCCATCCCCCACAAAAACCATACTGAAAAATTCCTTTAACCCTTACATTTAGATTTTCCCAATATTCTTTTTCTTCCTCAGACAATTCTTTCGAAGAACCATTTACTATTTTTTTGATTTTATCCTGCCTTGTCTGATAAAAATCAGTTTCATCAGACACATTCAACTCCGTTAATGCCTGATAGCTTGCGCTTTCGTTAGGATTTGCATAATTTGCTGCAATCATATTAAGTAATTTTTCCCTTGGTGCAATCCCATTCCAATATGCATCATCAATTAAAAATTGTTCATTCATATCTTTCCTTTCCATCCATCCTTCTTCTAAGATTAATCTTATCATATAACGAATGGATCCAAATTACAAATATTGAAGATTTCATATCCAGATCATGTACAAATCAAACTTTTCAGGATATAATCTGGACTATAATCAATGTTAGGAGGAAACAAATGTGAAAATTGCAGTTCTTTCAGATACACATGGACTTCTCCGTCCGGAAGTCATTCAAATCATAAAAACATGCGATGCTGTCATACATGCCGGCGATATCAATTCACAAAAAATTATTGACGAGATGAAGGCTGCTGCCAAACCGGATATTCCATTTTATATTGTGCGTGGAAATAACGATAAAAACTGGGCGGAACATCTTCCTCACCATCTGGAATTTACACTTTCAGATATCAATTTTTATGTCGTTCACAATAAAAAAGACCTTCCAGATGATCTAAATGACAGACAGATCATTGTCTTTGGGCATTCCCACAAATATCTGGAGGAAATCCATGAAGGACGTCTCTGGCTCAATCCGGGAAGTTGTGGAAAGCGCAGATTTCATCAGAAGATCACCATGGTGGTACTCACAATTATGAATGGAACATGGAAGGTCGAACAGATTGATATCCCTCATTCAGCTGCTATAACATCCGGTAAACCAAGACAAACCGCTGTTCCGGAAGGTGAAGTATTTCAGGTGACCAGCGAGATTTTAAAAAGAATGGAAAAAGGACAGTCGATCATACAGATCGCATCAGAAATGAAAATTGATTTTAAATTTATTGAACAGGTCTGTCGGATCCGCATGACGCATCCGGGCGTGACAACAAAAGAAATCCTGGATAAAATGGAGGTCAATCAGACGGGACGATGAAGAATAAACGAACTTACAGACGAAAAATTTTCTTGATTCTGATGATCCTGTGGATGGCAGCGATCTTTGCATTTTCTTCCCGTTCCGGAGACGAATCCGCACAAGATAGTTATCACGCAGGAATACTGATCGGAGAAGTTATCATTCCCGGATTTGAAGAATGGACTTCAGAAAAGCAACTGCAATTTGCAGAAACCATTGACCACCCGGTGCGAAAAACAGCTCATGCTGCAGAATATGCCATTCTCAGTCTTCTTGCGGCAGGAGCATGCATTTCATCAAAAAACAGCACATTGAACATTCGGGATATACTATATCCATGGTTCATCGCATCTGGCTATGCTGCTGCCGATGAATTTCATCAGCTCTTTGTCACCGGCCGGAGCGGACAGGTCTCCGATGTGCTGCTTGACAGTGCCGGTGCGCTTGCGGGACTGCTTGTACTGACAGCGATCAGAACTTTTCGGCACCGCATAAAAAATCCTCATTTATAATAAGAAGAGCGGAAATTGTTTATGATAATTCAATCAACAATTTTCGCTTTTCTATATCATTCCTTCATGCTCCAGAAGTTTTCTTTTCTTATCGATTCCTCCCGCATATCCTGTTAAACCGCCTTTACTTCCCACCACCCGGTGACACGGAATGATAATGGAAATTGGATTATGCCCTACCGCTCCGCCTACTGCCTGAGCAGACATATGTTCCAATCCCTGTTCTTCTGCAATTCTATGTGCAATTTCGCCATATGTAGTTATTTCCCCATATGGAATCTCACATAGCATCTTCCAAATTCTCTGTCTAAATTCTGATCCGATCGGACGCAATGGCAGTTCACTGATTTCCGGTCTCTTTCCAGTAAAGTAACGTTCCAACCAGTTTTCGGTCTTTTGAAAGATCTCCAAATCATTCTTTTGATGCATCTCTTCCGGAATTGTTTCTCCAAAATACTTCTGACCCTGAAACCAAAGTCCACATAGATACTCTCCATCACTGGCAAGGGTAATCTTCCCAAGCGGTACTCTAAGCTCTGTCGAAAAAAACATATCATTCCTCCTAACTATTTATCACAATTTTTTCTCAAGACCCATAAGGTCACTTTGTTTTATAAAGCCGAACGAATCATTCTTATTTTTCTATTATCTCTTCTCCGCATTTACCTGTCAACATATTGTAAATTTCTTCTGTTGAAGCCTGATCTTGACCATTGATCACCATCGTTTCCCCCTTGACTTGTAAAACTACGCAGGACTGACAATCATGAAAGGTATATCGTATATAATCGCCAAAACGATCATTATAAAACTCTCCCATAGACATTTTCAGATTTCCGAATCCATTCGTTCGCCGATCGTTTCCACCATCTCCTGTACCTTCCGGTTCAAAGGATATATTTTCAATATCCACATAACGGATTTCACAATCCTCCCATCCGGAAGCATGAATGACAAGTCCATCATCCTGATATGAAATCGTCATATTTCCAGAGAATAAAGTCCATATAATAAACACAGCGGTTGCAGTAATCAGTATTCCTGTTATGAATATACTCCGGCGGGATGTTTTGATTTTGGAGACTTCACCGGCTTGGAGACGTTTTTGATAATAGTTCCAGGAATAAACAGTTGGAACCATTACTGCTGCTATCGTTGAGGTGATAAAAATACCGACACCAAAGCCGGAAAAAGGAAGCAATGCACACATCATACATATAAATCCACATACAACCCACACTTTTCCTCCAAAGCGGTGCGTTGCATTCCAATTTTCCTCATCCTCCAATGCCCATTTTATTTTTATTCCCATCGTTCTGTTCTGCCTTATTTTAGGAAGATAATTTCCAATCAATATAAACATCAATCCAAAACCCAGATACATAAATACCAGTGCAAGTGCATAGCTGATCTGACCATTTTTTACAAAAAGAATAAAAGCACTTCCCGCAATGGATAATACCGGCATGATCCCGAACACTAAATTGAATACCTTCTTGCTCTGGGGCTTTTTTCTCCAATCAGCAAAAGTAATAAGCAGGCAGATCCAGTGTATCACGAAACATTGAAATGGCAGATAATAGATGCTCTCTTTCATGAAAAAAGCAACCGCCTGAGGAAACAGGATCACTGCAGATGAAAAAATCAATTTCCCTTTATTCTCCGCTATCATCTTCTTCATTATCATCTTCTCCTTTCATTTAACATTTAGTAGGCGTTTGCGAAACGCCAAAACCCGCATAAATACGGGATTTTTTCTTCAACAAAATAAAATATCTCCTCAAGGTTTATGGTATAATAGAGTTGCACAAGTAACTATCAACCATCTACCTTAAAGGAGATATATACATATGATAACACATAAACAGCTCACTTTGGCAGATGTTTTTGAAGATTGCCAAAATAAATTTGACAACGACAAATATCAGTTCCTTCAGCTTCTCGACGAAACCTTAAATCTTGAT
>DVKZ01000024.1 GCA_018715775.1 Candidatus Fimousia stercorigallinarum
AGCAAGATCATGGATGCGATCAGAAATGACGACTATGATTTTGATAAATTGCATGAACTGAAGAATAAATATATCAAGCCGACGAAACATGCGACGAAAGATATTGCGGATTTTATTGAAACGCTGCTGTAAGCGCAGGAACAATAAATTGAGGATTTTGACTTGATATGAATGATAAATAAGTTATAATAGAATCAGTAATTCAATAGAAAAACAGAATGATACGGGAGGAAGTTATGACATGAATACAGCGCTGATTTTTGCCGGTGGTTCAGGGATCAGAATGAACACGACAGGTTTACCAAAACAATTTCTGAAAGTTAATGATAAGCCGATCATCATTCATACCATTGACCATTTTGAAGAAAATCCTGAGATCGATGTGATTTGTGTTGTATGCATTGACGGCTACATTGATTATCTGGAAAAATCCTTGAAAAAATTTAATATCCAAAAGGTAAAAATGATCGTACCGGGAGGAAAAGATGGACAGGAGTCGATCTATAACGGGTTAAAAGCTCTTCATGAAGCCTATGGTGATCAGGAAGATACGATCGTTCTGATCCATGATGGAGTCAGACCATTGATCAATACAAAGTTGATCTCGGATAATATTGCCTGCGTGAAAAAGCATGGAACGGCGATCACGGTAGCGCCTGCAAGCGAGACGATCATTACGGTAAAAGATGAAAAAAACGTTTCTGGGATCGTCGATAGAAGCAAGTGCTTTCTTGCAAGAGCACCTCAGGGATATTATCTAAAGGATATTTATGCCTGTCATCTAAAAGCATTGGAAGAGAATCGGCATGATTTCATTGATTCTGCATCTATGATGATGAATTATAAAAAGAAACTGCATATCATTGATGGTCCGTCTCAGAATATCAAGATTACGAACCCGGAAGATTTTTATATTTTCAGGGCAATTTTACAGGCAAAAGAAAACGCACAGATCATGGGAATCGAATGATACAGGCGTCATGGGACGCGTGGAAAATTGCATTGACAGCTTTTTGGCTGTAAGTGTATAATATACGAGTATATTTTCAACATGATCAAAGGAAGGATCGGTATATTTTGGCTAAGAAAAGAAGGAAAAAGAAAAAGGAACTAACAATTGAAGAACAGTTAGTGTTGATGAATCCGGAAGAAATCTATGAGAAAGCGCTTAAAAATATTACAGTTGCCAAAGTATTAGAAGATATAGATTTAAAAGTAGTTTCATACAACAAGGCAATGTACTTCCTTTTATATATTGTAGATAAATTTGATGATCAGACGTTATTATATGATCAGGAAGTTACGAAAGACGGCAGAACACTTTCGGAAGAAGAAAGACAGCTGCTGGCGGTGGAAGAAGCGCAGAGGCTGCATGATCAGATTGAGATTGACATGGAATCGGAATGCGTAAAGCTGATTGCTTTATATTTTAAACAGGCCTGTGAAGATTACGAGGCTGCAAAAACCATTGATGATGTAAGGATTGTCAGGGATCGTTTCGTTCAGATCAGAGGTTATATGAAAAAATATGTTTCTCATGTAGATCGATTGCCGGAGGAACGAAAAAAAGAATGGAAAACTTGCAAAAAAGCAGGGGAATATAAAAAGAACTGTGATGCAAGGTTAGAAAAGCTGATCGCCGCCGGGAAGATGAAAAGAAACATTGCGCTTGTATGCGCAGCTCTCATTGTGATCGCAGCGGTTGCATTTATAAGAACAGCGGATCTTTATTATTTCAAGGCGAAAGCAGAGAGTATGATCGGATTGACAGAGCGGGCAGTCCGCGATTACCAGCGTTCTTATGAGAAACAGGGGGATCAGGAAAGCTACGAGCGATATCTGGATTATGCATATCAAGCAGCTTCCGAATCGGATGATATGGAAGATGCTTATCGGTATTATCAAAAAGCAGCACAGGGACAGTATAGAGATAGCGAAGAAAAACTTGCAGAAGTGGAACTTGCGTTAATTACAGATGCAGCTTGCGGAGATCAAGTCGGCTTTGGAACACAGACGTGGATCGTTGTAGAAAAAAGCGAAAAAGAGTGTGTGCTTGTTAGCAAGAAGAATGCAGTTGATCAATTTGCATATTCCACACACGGCGGTACTTGGGATACGTCGGATGCAAGAAGTTATCTAAATGGGGAATTCCTGCAGGAAGCATTTTCAGCGGCAGAGCAGGAATTGATCTTATCGGAAACAGTTGCGGCAGATGATAATGAAGAATATCGTACAAAGGCAGGACAGGCTACATCGGATAAAGTATATCTCATGAGTGCAGATGAACTGGAGGCCTATCAGGAGTACCTCGGAGAGGCAAAACCGGCAGCCTGGCTCAGAACACCCGGAGCAGATGAGAATTCTGCGGCATATGCATGGAAGAATATGGCGATGCTATATGGCTATGATTCCTCGGCAGATGTTTATGGACTTCGTCCGGTCATTCGTGTTGCTTTGAATGAATCTTGATTAGTTTTTATAAGTTTAGTATAATGATACTGTTTGCTATCACGGATAATTTATTTGTCCTGTGATTCATATTAATATATTATATATCATTCAGAATAGGAGAAGAAAAATGAATATTGCATTAATTACAGCCGGTGGAACCGGAACTAGAATGAATAATAACATTCCAAAACAATTTCTTAACATTGAAGATAAACCGCTGATCATATATACATTAGAAAAATTTCAGACGCATCCGAGCATCGACGCAATCTGCGTTACCTGCTTAAAAGGATGGCAG
>DVKZ01000025.1 GCA_018715775.1 Candidatus Fimousia stercorigallinarum
TCTTGACGAAAATGGCTTAAATCTATATAATAGGAGTGGTGTTTTGTGACATGAAAAGGATTATTATTTAAAATATAAGGAGGTGCCTAGATTATGAAAATGACATTTCAGCCAAAAAAGAGACAGAGATCAAAAGTTCATGGTTTCAGAAAAAGAATGAGCACTGCTAACGGTAGAAAAGTATTAGCTAGAAGAAGAGCAAAAGGAAGAAATAAATTATCAGCTTAGGTCGCAATCTTTTGTGACCTTTTCTCTGTTTTAGGGTAAAAAATGAAACATTTTGAATCTTTAAAAAAATCAGGAGATTTTTCTTTGGTTTATCGGACAGGCCAGTCAAAAGCGAATAGACAGCTGGTCATGTATATCAGACCTAATAAACTGGAGAAAAACCGATTAGGGATATCAGTAAGTAAAAAAATTGGAAATAGTGTAGTTAGACATCGATTGACCAGAGTGATCAGAGAGGTATTCCGTTTGAATAACCGGGAGCTGATGCAGGGATGGGATATCGTGATAATTGCGCGCGGAGGTGCGAGAGGAAAAGGATATGAAGATCTCAAAACGTCCTTTTTTCATCTTGCGGGACTCCATAAAATTGTTAAAGAAGTGTAATCAATGATAAAAAAAATAGCATTAAGTTGTATTCGGTTTTATCAAAACTATTTATCAGTAATGAAAGGTGGAGGAACCTGTAAATTCAGACCTACCTGTTCACAATACGCCATTGAGGCCATTGAAAAGTATGGCGTCATGAAAGGCGGCTTGTTGGCTGCCTGGAGAATTTTAAGATGCAATCCTTTTTCAAAAGGGGGGTATGATCCGGTTCCCTGATCATAAGAAAGGTAAGGTAAAATACTTATGATGTTAGCATCAAATGGTGGGATTCTAGCTCCGATCGCTAAGATTCTCGGATATGTGATCCAGGTTATTTATAATGTATTGGAAGTATTCGGGATTCAGAATATCGGTTTATGTATTATTCTGTTTACGATTGTAATCAGATTGATCATGTTCCCACTGACATTAAATCAGCAGCGATTTACGAAGATAAATCAGCTTATGCAGCCTGAAATTTCCAAAATTCAGAAAAAATATCGAAACAAAAGAGACAATGCATCCATGTTAAAACAGCAGGAAGAGATCAATGCCATTTATGATAAATATGGTGCAAGTCCTACTGCAGGATGTCTTCCATTATTGATCCAGATGCCGATCTTATTAGCATTGTATAATGTTATTATGGATGTACCGACATATATTCCGAGAGTATATGAAGCATACAAACCGATAGCTCAGGCATTGATGTCGGAAAACGGATTTGTAAAGACACTGCAGTCTATTGGAGAAACCGTAAATTTATCGTCCCGTTATATATTGAGTGACAATCCTGTATTGGATGATGTGATTTCTTATTTGGCGCATATGCCGAATAATGCATGGGATCTGATCTCGGATAAACTTCCGGGCGCGGCAGATGTGGTAGCTTCCCACGTAGAAGGTCTGATCCACATGAATGACTTTGTTCTGGGAATTAATATTACGCAGGCTCCGGGATTCAGACTTTCTATTTATCTGTTAATTCCGATCTTAGCGGCGGGAGCACAGTTTATTACAGCAAAAGTATCACTCGGAAAAATGGACGATGATAACCCGGCAGCATCTACATCAAGAACGATGATGATGACAATGCCGCTTGTATCATTCTTTATGTGTATTACATTACCGGCAGCGATCGGTATTTACTGGGCTACATCTTCCATTATCCAGATTATTCAGCAGGGTGCGATCGATTTTTATTATGATCATACGGATATGGATAAGATCATTGAGAAGCAACGTAAAAAAGTAGCAAAGAAAAAAGCCAAGAGAAAAGGCAAACCAACTCTTCAGGAACGAATGATGGGTATGGATCAGACGCAGGGACAGAGTACTAGCAGAGCTCATAATTCCAATAGTAAGGTTAAGAGTGCTGCTAATATAAACACAAAAAATGTGGATCTCGCTCAGACAAGAAAAAAAGGCGGATCGATTGCTTCTAAGGCCAATATCGTAAAAGAGTTGGATGACAGGAGAGGAAAGTAGTTATGGAAAATATTCGTGTTGAGGGTAAGAATGTTCAGGATGCTGTTATGAATGCTGCTTTACAAACAGGTATTCCGAGCAGCGAACTGGAGTACAAAGTAATCGACGAAGGAAATAAAGGTTTTTTAGGATTATTTAACGTAAAACCGGCAGTGATCGAAGTAATCCAGAAAGAATCTTTACTGGATATCACAAATGATTATTTAAATGAATTATTTGAAGCAATGGGCGTGGAAACACAGTGCGATATTCAGTTCGATGAAGAAAATAATAAAATGGATATTAATCTTTCCGGTGATAATATGGGTATTTTAATTGGAAAAAGAGGCCAGACCTTAGATTCTCTTCAGTATCTGATCAGCTTATTTGTAAATAAGAACAGCGAAAACTATATCAAAGTTCAGTTAGATACGGAAAACTATCGAGAAAGAAGAAAGAAAACATTAGAAAATCTGGCAAGAAATATCGCTTATAAAGTTAAGCGTACAAGAAGATCGATTTCACTTGAACCAATGAATCCATATGAAAGAAGAATTATTCATTCTGCATTACAAAATGACAGATATGTATGTACGAAGAGTGAAGGCGAAGATCCATATAGAAAAGTTGTTATTATGTTAAAACGATAATTTTGGAAAACAACGCAGAGAATGAAGGGGGTTGCCTTATGGCAGCCCTTTTCTTATAATAAATTATAATCATTTTGTGATCTATTATAAGAAAAGGACTTTTTCGCTTTATTCAGTTTAAGGAGATGAAGGAATGTATCAAGATCAGACAATTGCAGCAATTTCAACGGCAATGGCGGATGGAGGAATCGGGATCATCCGTATCAGCGGGGATGAGTCTATCGATATTATAAACCGGATCTTTCGTCCTGCAAAAAAGAAGGATATGATGCAGGTAGATTCCTATACTGCGCATTATGGATATATTTATGACGAAGAAAAGAAAATCGACGAATGCATCTGCCTTGTGATGCGGGCACCGCATACTTATACCAGAGAAGATGTCGTAGAGATTAACTGTCATGGCGGTGTGATGGTTATGAAAAAAATCCTGGAGACAGTCTTAAAAAACGGAGCCCGTCCGGCTGAACCGGGAGAATTTACAAAGAGGGCATTTTTAAATGGAAGAATTGATCTATCCCAGGCGGAAGCGGTGATGGATATTATTTCTTCGAAAAATGAATTTGCGCTGCAAAGCTCATTAAAACAACTGGAAGGATCTTTAAGGAAAAAGATCGAAGAAATCAGAAAAACGATTATTCATCATATTGCGGCCATTGAATCTGCACTGGATGATCCGGAACATATGAGCATTGACGGATATGGAGAGCAGCTGCTTGTGGATGTGAAACAGCTGAAATCCAAAATCCGTGCACTAATCGATAGTGCGGATGACGGCCGGATTTTAAAAGAAGGTATCAAAACGGTCATTATCGGAAAGCCGAATGCGGGTAAATCTTCATTGCTGAACGTGTTGGTCGGAGAAGAACGGGCAATCGTCACCGATATTGCGGGTACAACAAGGGATACGCTGGAAGAATCCATCAGCATCCAGGGCATTCCGCTAAACATTATCGATACTGCGGGTATTCGGGATACGGAAGATATTATTGAAAAAATTGGCGTTGATAAGGCAAAGGAAAAAATCAGCTCTGCGGATCTGATCTTATATGTTGTGGATGTCTCCAGAAATCTGGATCAGAATGATGAGATGATCATGGATCTGATCGTGGATAAAAAGGTCATTGTATTGTTAAATAAATCAGATCTGGACAAAAAAGCGGATATCCATTTATTATATGAAAAAATAAAAGCAAATCCGGAGTGGAAATACGTTGAAATTTCTGCAAAAACGCAGGATGGGATATCGGATTTTTATGAAATTTTAAAAGATATGTTTTTTGCAGGCAGTTTATCGTTTAACGATGAAATTTATATTACAAATATCAGACATAAAAATGCTTTGATGGAAGCCGAGCAGAGCCTGATGATGGTAGAACAGAGTATTATGGATGATATGCCGGAAGATTTCTTCTCGATCGATCTGATGAATGCATATGAATCGTTAGGATTTATTATCGGAGAATCATTAGGAGAAGATTTAGTAAATGAAATTTTCAGTGAATTTTGTATGGGAAAATAAGTAAGGAGAATAGTATGGCTTTTCTGAAAGAAAGTTACGATATTGTAGTCGTCGGCGCCGGGCATGCGGGATGTGAGGCGGCTTTGGCTTGCGCGAGGCTGGGTTTTGAGACCATTTGCTTTACGGTGAGCATGGACAGTGTCGCATTGATGCCGTGTAATCCGAATATCGGCGGAAGTTCCAAGGGGCATCTCGTAAAGGAAATCGATGCCTTAGGCGGACAGATGGGAATCAATATTGATAAAACGTATATTCAGTCAAAAATGTTAAATAAATCGAAAGGTCCGGCAGTCCATTCGCTCCGTGCACAGGCGGATAAAGCAGAATACTCCCGATATATGAGAATGACGATGGAAAATACGGAACATTTAACCCTTCGTCAGGCAGAAATCGTAGAAATCTTAACGGAAAATAAGAAAATATGTGGGGTAAAAACGTATTCCGGTGCTATTTATCATGCAAAAGCCGTGATTCTTGCGACCGGAACATATTTAAAAGCGCGGTGTATTTACGGAGACGTCAGCAATGCAACCGGACCGAATGGTCTGCAGGCCGCAAATTATCTGACAGATTCTTTAAAATCGCTTGGAATTGAAATGTACCGGTTTAAAACAGGAACGCCGGCCCGGATTGATAAAAGAAGCATTCACTTTGATCAGATGGAAGAGCAGTTTGGGGATGAGAAAATTGTTCCGTTCAGCTTTACAAACAAAGAAGAAGACATACGAAGACCGCAGGTTTCCTGCTGGCTGACGTATACAAATGAAGAAACCCATCAGATCATTAAAGAAAATCTTCATAGATCGCCGCTTTTTTCCGGTGCGATCGAAGGGACCGGACCGAGATATTGTCCGTCTATTGAAGATAAAGTAGTAAAATTTGCGGATAAAAATCGCCATCAGGTATTTATTGAACCGGAAGGGGAGTACACTAATGAGATGTATGTCGGCGGCATGTCAAGTTCTCTGCCGGAAGATGTGCAGTATCGGATGTACCGTTCGGTCAAAGGGCTTGAAGATGTGAAAATTGTCCGCAATGCGTATGCAATCGAGTATGATTGTATTAATCCGATGCAGTTAAATGCTTCTTTAGAATTTAAAAATGTCGAAGGATTATTTAGTGGTGGACAGTTTAACGGCAGTTCTGGTTATGAAGAAGCTGCGGCTCAGGGATTGATCGCCGGGATCAATGCATGCAGAAAGCTGCAGAAAAAAGAACCGATCATTTTAAAAAGATCACAGGCATATATCGGCGTTTTGATTGATGATCTTGTAACAAAAGAAACGCACGAACCGTATCGTATGATGACTTCCCGTGCAGAATACCGTTTGTTGTTAAGACAGGATAATGCAGATCTTCGGTTAACCCCGATCGGCCATGAAATCGGACTGATCTCTGATGAGAGGTATGAAAAACTATGTCTGAAGAAACAACAGATTGAAGAAGAAATCAAAAGAGTAAAAGAAGTACGGATCGGCGCAGCAAAAGAGGTGCAGGAGTTACTGGAATCTCTGGGAAGTTCTTCTTTAAAGACAGCTGTAACGCTGGAAGAATTGATTCGCCGTCCGGAATTAAAGTACGAAGATCTGGCACCGATTGATCCGGACAGACCGGTACTGGATGATGATGTCATCGATCAGGTTAATATTAATATTAAATACGAGGGGTATATTACCCGTCAGATGAAACAGGTAGAACAATTTCATAAACTCGAGATGAAGAAAATCCCGGAAGAAATCGATTATGAACAGGTGCATAACCTCAGAAGAGAGGCGATTCAGAAATTAAGTCAGATCCGTCCGATCTCTATCGGACAGGCATCCAGAATCTCCGGCGTGTCACCGTCGGATATCTCTGTTTTACTGATCTATATCGAGCAGATGAAAAGGAGTTAGGATGAAAGAGTTACAAAGAAAGGCGGCATTGCTTGGTATTTCCTTATCCGAGGAACAGTGCAGACAATTTCAAATATATTTTGATCATCTGATCGAAAAAAATAAAGTCATGAATCTGACCGGTATTACGGAAAAAGACCAGGTGATTGATAAACACTTTATCGATAGCCTGATGTTGGCTGCTAAGGTCGATCTTACCGGAAAAATCCGGCTATTGGATCTCGGAACAGGAGCAGGTTTTCCAGGTGTTCCTTTAAAAATCGCGTTTCCGAATTTAAAAGTGACTTTGTTGGATTCTTTAAATAAAAGAATCAAATTTTTAGATGAAGTCATTGAACTTACCGGACTGGAAGACATTGAAACAGTCCACGGGCGGGCGGAAGATTATGCGAAAAAAGGAAAATTAAGGGGAGAATTTGATATGTGTGTGTCGCGTGCAGTTGCCAATCTGTCCTCATTGTCTGAATACTGCATTCCGTATTTAAAAAAAGGCGGATGTTTTATTTCTTATAAATCGGGAAATGTGGAAGAGGAAATTCAAAAGGCAAAACATGCGATCCTGATCCTTGGAGCAAAATTAGAAAAAGTAGAAGAATTTATGATTCCGGAGACCGATATATCCAGAACGTTTGTTATTATTAAGAAGACAAAAGAAACACCGAATAAATATCCAAGAAAAGCAGGGCTTCCATCAAAGGATCCGCTTTAGATCGGAGAGATAAGATGAATGAAGAATTATTTCAATATTTATCGGATGAATATATGGAATGCGTGAAGAAGGAAGAATCACTCATTCAAAAGAAATATGAATTAGAAGGTGAAAAAAGAAAATTCGAGGAAAGTGTTTCTTTTCATTTAGAGGCTGAGAAAAAAAGACAATTATTTTCTCCGTTATATCTGAAAGATGCTAATTTTCAAAAAGACCGTTCTTACGATAAATTTGAATTAAGTGAGGCGGGGCAGAGGCTCCAGCAATGTGGGAAAGAATTAGAAAAGATAGATGAGAAGAAACAGAAGTTAAAAGAATTTATGCATTCTTTAAATGAGACTTCTTTGAAAATAAATAAAATGGAAGAAGAGGGAAAAATCCCCTTTTTTCCGGCGTTCCATGAACTTGTCAAACTGACACAAAAACTTTTGTCGGAAATAGAAATTGATTATGATGAAGAAGAGATAATAACGGATAATCGGATAACGCTTGGTTTTCTATGGAATTGGAAAAAATTATTTCAATATTTATCGGAATCATTGTTGTTGTCCTATATTTTGATCAATACCTTTGTTGAAAAAGATCATCTGATGATCGGAATTGAATGTATTTCTAATGTGCCTTTGGGAAACCAGGCCAAGAACGGGCTGGAAAAGGTTTTGCAAAAAGAAGCATTTATTTATTCGTGGAATGACAATACATTTGAAATAAATATAAAAATAAAATCATGAAATAGAAAAGGAAAATATTATGAAAAAGAAAATTGCAGAATTATTAGCAAGTAAAATAGAACAATTGGATGTTGAAAAGGTAGAACAATTATTAGAAGTTCCGCCAAAAGCGGATATGGGAGATTATGCATTTCCTTGTTTTCAGCTGGCAAAAACATTTCGAAAAGCTCCTAATCTGATCGCTGCTGACCTTGCAGAAATGATAGGGGAACAGGATTTTCTTTCGAAAGTAGAAGTAAAAGGTGCGTATCTGAACTTTTTTGTGGATAAAACATTATTTGTACAGCAAGTTGTGGATAAAGCGGATGTTGAAGACTATGGAAAAGGGACATTAGGGGAAGGAAAACAGATCTGTATCGATTACTCTTCTCCAAACGTTGCGAAAAAATTCCATGTGGGACATTTGAGAACGACAATTATCGGGAATTCCCTCTATAAAATTTTCACTAAATTAGGATATAAAGTGGAAAGAATTAATCATCTCGGTGACTGGGGAACACAGTTTGGAAAATTGATTGTTGCTTATAAAAAATGGGGAAGCAAAGAAGCTGTTGAAGCAAATGGAATTGCAGAATTGATGAATATTTATGTAAAATTCCATGAAGAAGCGGAAAAAGATGATTCTTTAAATGATGAAGCACGTGCATGGTTTAAAAAAATGGAAGAAGGGGACAAAGAAGCGCTGGAAATCTGGCAGTGGTTTAAAGATATTTCCCTGATTGAATATAAAAAGACATATGAAATGCTTGGAATCGACTTTGACTCCTATGCGGGAGAAAGCTTTTATTGCGATAAAACAAAAAGAGTAGTAGATGAATGTAATGCCCATCACTTGT
>DVKZ01000026.1 GCA_018715775.1 Candidatus Fimousia stercorigallinarum
ATATCCTGTCAGCCACGTTACAACCGCTGTCACTTCATCAGAAGTTCTGCCCTTTCGCAGCGCTTTTTGTTCCAGCAGAGGCCAAACCCTTGCAAAGGGCATCTGGTATACCTGTTCATTTGTCATATATCTTTTCCCTGCCTTTCTGTCTTACCCAGATCACTTCTCCATGCTGTATAAATTTCAATATCTATTTTTTCATGTAAGCAAAATTTTCCTCACCGGATGCCGGATCACGGTCTTCATTTTTCCTGCGGGACGCGTCTGGCATGTCATGTACATATTAACATTTTCAGGAAAACAAGAAAAGATCTGGTGCCATACTGTTTCCCAGAAACGCTTTATTCATCTTGACTTTCAAATGAAAAAGCATCTCACCGAAGCGAGACATTTTAAATTTCTGAATCATCTTTTCTCACTCCTGCACTTTGCTGAATAATGGATGGAAACGCCGCCAGTAAGCAGAAGCATACACAGACCGGAGATGAAAAACCAGACATTCACCCCTACTTTTTCTGCAATTGGACTGCTAAAAAGTAATCCAACCGGCATGGCAGCAGAAGAAATCAGAGTGAGTACCGAAAAAGCCCGTCCCATTTTCTCTGAAGATATGGTTTCCTGCATATAGGCAGTTAACGGGATTGTATGGACATTCCCGAAAGCGCCTAAACAGATACAGTTTCCCGCAAAGAAAAACCAGCCGACATAAGTCGGAGGTATGATACCACAGAGCAGTGAAATACCTCCCATTCCAAACAAACCGATAAAGGAAACTCTGATTTTCCGGTTAATCTTCAGAACACTGGAAAATAAAAGTGAAGATACCATCATGCCGATTGCAAAAGACAATTCCACAACGCTTCCATACATTGCAGATAACTTAAAATAGTCGCTGGTCATAAGCGGATAAAAGGAAGATAATGGTGCATAAAAGAACATACAGCAAGCTTCTGCGATCACGGTATAAAACAATTTTCTGTCTTCTTTGAAGACCCGCAGTCCCTCTTTTATCTCTGCGATGAAATGCTGCTCTTCCCGTTCTGTTTTTTCAAGTTTTGGGATTTTGACAACAACCAACGCAATACTTGCTAAAATTGCACCCACCACATCACTCATTAAGACGACTGGCATCGGGAAAACCGCATACAAAGACGCACCGATCACCGGTCCCAATAAAAATGAGCCGGCGTTTAGAAGCTGCATCCAGCCATTCGTTTTTATTAACTGATCTTTCGGTACAAGCTGTGGAATAATCGATTGTATTGCCGGCTGCTGGAAAGTGCTTCCAATCCCTCTGACACATAACATAACAAGTACTGTCCAAACTGGCAGGTCAAAAAATGACAGCAATCCTGCATAGATCAACGCAATCGTCCCCATCGTCATATCCGAAAAAACAGAAATGAATTTTCGGTTATAACGGTCGGCTGCAATTCCAGCCAGCGGACTAAATAAAGTCATCGGGAGATAAGCAACAAGCCCTGACATTCCCAACATCAACGGCGAAGATGTTTTTTCAGCAAGCCACCAAATCAGCGCAAACTGAACACCATGGCTTCCTAACATTGAAACCGCCTGTCCCAATGCAACAATCATAAACTGCGTTTTCCATTTTTGTAATCTTTCCATATCAAATTGTCCTCTCATTTTCAAAATAGCTTTTCAAACAGGGGACAATATCAAATATGATCATCCCCTTATCATGCTGCTGCCGACATCAAGCCACCTCCCTTCAAAAAAATTTGATTTCTGTTCTTATAATATAGCTTCCAGATATTTTTTTAGTCCGTCACGATACTTTTTGGTAAGCGCTAAATATTGCTGCTGTTCCTCCGCCGTCCAGTCACTCCAGATTTTATTTTCAATCTCATGCAGCGGCATTATTTTTTCTAATGAATATTTCTTTCCTTTTTCAGTCAGACAAAGAATCGTATTTCTGCCTTTTCCTTGTTTTAAATATACAATTTCCTCTTTTTCCAGTTTACGAATGGCGGAATTGACAGTCTGGCGGCTGATACCTGTGAGTTTACTGATTTCACTTTGCAGACATTGTCCGTCTTTCTCGCAGAGGACATATAAAATATTTTGGACGCTGTCCGAAATTCCCATTTTCACAGCCGCTTCATGGTATAAAGCGTTAATTTCTCCTGCTAAATAGGTATATTGTCCTGTTTCCAAATAGTGCATAGGATTCTCTCCTTTCAATGTCTGATTTCGTATATTCTTTATTATATCCGATTTCGTACATAAGTCAATATGTTTTTATAACTCATAATAAAAGAAACCCGGGCTTAAACTGCGTAAAAGCCCAGGCCCTTTTTTCAGCGGCTGCATCATTTTCAATATTCACTTCTTTTATGTAAGCAAAATTTTCCTCACCGGATGCCGGACCACGGTCCTCCATTTTTCCTGCGGGACGCGTCTGGCATCTGAAAGATAGATTTCATGGTGCATCCGGCCGCCCGAAAAATCATTTGCATATCCCTGCTCTTCAAGGAACGTATCCATCAGCTCAATCGTCCCGGGGACTTCATCAAAAGTCCCGATATGCATACACTGAACGCACAGACCTTCCTCTATCGTAAGAAACTCTACTTTTGAAAAATCCTGCTTCTTTTTTCTCTCCGCTTCTGCGACTGCCCAGTCAAAGTCTTCTTTCTTTACAAAATCCGGCAAACGGATCACAGAAAGCCCCTGGAACTCTTCATCAATTTGCCTTGACTTTTTATTTGCAGGCTTTCTCCCAAATTCTGCTGGGTAATTCAATCCTAATCAAATCCTCAAAACCTACTTTTAATTATTTACCTATTTTTACTATAATTATTATTTTCAAAAAAATCAAGCTATATATTCCTCTTTTCAGATAAGATAAAGATTGAACTGGCAGTCCATAGATGATTACTCATTTATGACATGCTGTTAGCTTCAGTTTAAAAGAAAACAGTATCCCATTGACACCGTGCTGGTTTTATCCATCTATGGTGAATATCTGAGCTGCCAGGTTTTTCCATTGTTAGATTATTGAGGAATTCCAAAACGCACCAGCAGCTGCGATGGTCCGCCAATGTACATATCAGTCGGATGATCGCCGAATCTATATAGAAATTGCTCCCGGAACCATCCAGTCTCCCTGCAGACACGAATGCACAGGAAGATTCCGTCGCCACGGAAAGTACAGATACAATGGATGTTTCCCGCCTCTAATACAGAACAATGGAAATTCATTCAAAAGGTTATCGACCGGGCTGATTTTTATCTCGTGGTAATCGCCGGAAAATACGGTTTTGTTATGAAAGATACCGGCAAAAGCTATACCGAGATGGAATTTGACTACGCCACGGAAAAAGGAAAGCCAAAAGAAAATGCAGCGTTATCCGCAAAAATCCGGGAAATAAAGAATTCCCTGGAGCAGATAAATGAAACATTTTCCGCGCCGGAAAAGCAGGTCAGTCAATCGCTGCATTCCCTGAAAATCTGAAAGAAACCCGGGCTGAAACGTTGTAAAAGCCCGGGGTTTTTTCAGCTGCATGACAGCATTTTCATTACCTCATCAAAACCTATACAAAAAATTGCTTTAAAGCCATATATCTCTTTTCAGATTTTGCATTAATATGAATACCATCCGGATTAGGATATAACCCATTACCGGTTACATAGTAACAGTTTTTCGTATTCTCCGCATAGCGTAACAGTTCCTGATTGGCTTGCGCAC
>DVKZ01000002.1 GCA_018715775.1 Candidatus Fimousia stercorigallinarum
GCAGAAAATGAAAAAAAATAAAAACTCTTTTGTTTAAATATCATAAAAGTGGTTAACAAATCAAAAAAAATGTGTTAATATAATTGTTGATAATAAACAGAAAAATAAATGTCAGGAGGAAACATACATGACAAAGTGGGTATACTTATTTAGCGAAGGTAACGCTAACATGCGTGAACTTTTAGGTGGTAAAGGTGCTAACCTTGCTGAGATGACAAACCTTGGTCTTCCGGTACCTCAGGGATTCACAATTACCACAGAAGCTTGTACTCAGTATTATGAAGATGGAAGACAGATTAATGATGAGATTCAGGCACAGATCAATGAATACATTGTTAAGATGGAAGAAATCACAGGTAAAAAATTCGGAGATTTGGAAAATCCTCTTTTAGTATCTGTTCGTTCAGGCGCAAGAGCATCTATGCCTGGTATGATGGACACAATTTTGAACTTAGGTTTAAATGAAGAAGTAGTGGAAGTTGTTGCGAAAAAGACAGGCAACGAAAGATGGGCGCGTGATTGCTATAGAAGATTTATTCAGATGTACTCTGATGTAGTAATGGAAGTTGGCAAAAAGTATTTTGAAGAATTGATCGATGCTATGAAAGCTGAAAAAGGCGTTACAGAAGATGTTGATCTTACAGCAGAAGATTTAAAAGTACTTGCAGATCAGTTCAAAGCTGAATATAAAAAGAAGATTGGCGAAGACTTCCCAGATGATCCAAAAGAACAGTTGATGGGTGCGATCAAAGCGGTATTCCGTTCCTGGGACAACCCTCGTGCAAATGTTTACCGTCGTGACAACGATATCCCTTATTCTTGGGGTACAGCTGTTAACGTACAGGAAATGGCATTTGGTAACTGGTCTGATGAATCTGGTACAGGTGTAGCATTTACACGTGACCCTGCAACTGGTGAAAAACATTTGATGGGTGAATTCTTAATGAATGCTCAGGGCGAAGACGTAGTTGCCGGTGTTCGTACACCTCAGCCGATCGCTTCTTTAAAAGAAGTTATGCCGGAAGTATATGATCAGTTCACAAAAGTTTGCAGCACTCTGGAAAATCACTACAGAGATATGCAGGATATGGAATTTACGATTCAGGATAGAAAGTTATTTATGCTTCAGACTCGTAATGGTAAGAGAACTGCTCAGGCAGCTCTGAAGATTGCCTGCGACCTTGTTGATGAAGGTATGAGAACAGAAGAAGAAGCAGTAGCTATGGTAGATCCACGTAACTTGGATACTTTACTCCATCCACAGTTTGATGCGGCTGCATTAAAGAAAGCAACACCAATCGGAAAAGGACTCGGTGCTTCCCCTGGAGCTGCATGTGGTAAAGTTGTATTTACTGCCGAAGATGCTGTTATGTGGTCTGTTCGTGGCGAAAAAGTAATCCTTGTCCGTCTTGAAACATCTCCTGAAGACATTACAGGTATGAAGAGTGCACAGGGTATCTTAACTGTTCGCGGCGGTATGACATCTCACGCGGCCGTTGTTGCACGTGGTATGGGTGAATGCTGTGTATCCGGATGCGGCGACATCGTTATGGATGAAGAAAATAAGAAATTTACACTTGGTGGTAAAGAATATCACGAAGGTGATTTTATTTCCTTAGATGGTTCTACAGGTAATATTTATGATGGAATCATTCCTACTGTTGATGCTACCATTACCGGCGAATTCGGCAGAATCATGGCATGGGCAGATAAATACAGAAAATTGAAAGTTCGTACAAATGCAGATACACCTGCAGATGCAAGAAAAGCACGCGAACTTGGTGCAGAAGGTATTGGACTTTGTCGTACAGAGCATATGTTCTTTGATGAAGAAAGAATTGCAGCTTTCCGCGAAATGATCTGCTCTGATACACCGGATGCAAGAGAAAGAGCATTAGAAAAGATCCTTCCATATCAGCAGAGCGATTTCGAAGCTTTATATGAAGCATTAGAAGGTAACCCAGTAACGATTCGTTTCCTGGATCCACCTCTTCATGAATTCGTTCCTACGGAGGAAGAAGATATTGTAAAACTTGCAGAAGCACAGAACAAAGATGTAGAAGTTGTTAAAGCAATCATCGATGGACTGCATGAATTCAACCCTATGATGGGTCATCGTGGATGCCGTCTTGCCGTTACTTATCCGGAAATTGCAAGAATGCAGACAAAAGCAGTTATCCGTGCAGCAATTAATGTGAAGAAAGCTCATCCAGCATGGGAGATCAAACCGGAAATCATGATTCCGTTAGTTGGAGATGCAAAAGAATTAAAATTCGTTAAGAAGATCGTTACAGAAACAGCAGATGCAGAAATCGAAGCTGTTGGAATCGATTTAGAATACGAAGTTGGTACGATGATCGAAATTCCGAGAGCTTGTGTAACAGCAGACGAAATTGCTGCAGAAGCTGACTTCTTCTGCTTCGGTACCAATGACCTGACTCAGATGACATTTGGATTCTCTCGTGATGATGCTGGCAAGTTCTTAGATTCTTACTATTTTGCTAAGATTTATGAAAACGATCCATTCGCAAAATTGGATCAGAACGGTGTTGGTAAGTTAATGGAAATGGCAATCAAGCTTGGAAAACCGGTGAATCCAAATCTCCATATTGGTATTTGTGGTGAACATGGTGGAGATCCTGCTTCGGTTGAATTCTGCCATAAGATTGGATTAGACTATGTATCCTGTTCTCCATTCCGTGTACCAATCGCTCGTTTAGCAGCTGCACAGGCAGCAATTGCTGATAAATAATTATCACAACATATTTGCACATAATTTAAAATAAGACGAGGGCGTTGTAAAATCATCGAATAAAATGATGATGGAGCGATGCCCTCGCTTTCTTATGCCTGAAAACTCCTTTGGAGTTGCTCCTGCAGCTATTTTATGTTATATTGGATAATGTTAATCAAATTGGCATAAACGGAATATGATGAAAATGAGTTTTGAATGTATATAGTAAGAAAGGAATGAAAACAAAATGAGTAAAAAAACGAATCATATTATGAATCCGCTGCAGGTTTTGTTTCGAATCGTGCAGGGAGCACTCATCGGACTGGGAGCAGTTCTGCCGGGAATATCCGGAGGAGTATTGGCGGTTATTTTTGGTATTTACAGACCGATCATGGAATTACTTTCCAATCCGTTTAAAAATTTTAAAACGCATGTACCGAAGCTGATCCCGGTAATTATTGGAGGGATCATTGGCTTTTTAGGGGTTGCGAACATCCTTGCGTTCTTTTTGAATCAATATCCGGATCCTTCCGTTTGTCTTTTCATCGGATTGATCGGGGGAATGCTTCCTTCATTATTCCGAGAAGCAGGTGAACAGGGCAGAACAAAAGGTTCCTGGATTTCCCTGATCGTATGTATGTGCTTTATTTTTGCACTTTTGATCATCATTCGTGTAGCGTCTGTAGAAGTTGTACCAAACTTCCTTTGGTATTTATTCTGCGGATTCTGTCTGGCGCTTAGTGTGATCGCACCGGGCATGAGCTTTTCAACGCTGCTTATGCCTCTGGGGCTGTACACCCCGTTTGTGGATGGAATCGGACATTTTGATGTTAGTGTTCTAATTCCGGGAGGCATCGGGGCACTGGTAACGGTTATTTTGCTGGCAAAAGCAGTAAATGCATTGTTTGATCATTTTTATTCCATTGCTTTCCACGGTATCGTCGGCATTGTGATCGCAGCAACGGTCATGATCATTCCGGTTAACAGCTTTTTATCTGTCGATACTGCGATCGTCAATCTGATCTGTCTTGTCGTTGGTGTGATTTGTGCATTGTTGTTGGATAAATTTAACAGCAGAGTAAAAGTTGAGTAAGGTTTTTTGACAAACGCAATAGAATTGAGTATAATATTCTAAAAACGAAGGATACATAGCGGGGTAGTTATGAACGAGAAAGAAAGACAATGGGACAGTTTCTTATGGCTGTTTATGAAGACTGTTCTGTATCTCTCCTTGATGGGAACGTTTGTCATTTGTATGGGAAAAGAAAGTCATTCCCTCACAACGCTTTCCCGAACAATGGGAATTATCGTGATCACGTTTCTTGTAGTGGAGATGCTGTTTCTGTCTATTTATGGAAAATACGATATCGGGCGGAGAAAAAGTAAGCCGATCATTACATCACTTGCTTTGGCGACATTTTTTACGGATGCGGTAACATACCTGGAATTAATGGTCATGCGGACGAATCAGCCGAGTATTTATGCGTTTCGGCTTCGAAGCATCGGTTGGCTGCTGCTTGCATTTACGATGCAGGTGCTGTTGATCGCGATCTTTACGTATCTTGGGAATGAACTGTTTTTTGTGATCAATAAACCGGAGAAGACCTGTATCGTCACTTCAAGCCAGAAAAATCTGGATGCTGTAATGCGGGTGATTTCTAAATATAAAAAGCAATATAAGCCGGAGGCAGTATTTGATTATCATGAAGAGAACATTCTGGATCTGATCAAAGATTATCAGACTGTTTTTGTCTATGAAGTACCGGTGAAGAGACGGACAAAGATCATTCAGTACTGTTATAATGAAAAAAAAGAAATATACTATAATCCGGAATTACATGATATTGTAGAAGTGAATGCAGAATACTATCTGTTGGATGATGTGTCAATGTTAAATGCACGAGTAAAAGGACTGACTCTGGAGCAGCGATTTATGAAAAGACTTCTTGATCTCGTGATCGCAGTTCCTGCAGGTTTACTTTCATTGCCGTTTGGTATCGGAGCAGCAATCGCAATTAAGTGTCACGACGGCGGCCCGGTGTTCTTTAAACAAAAGCGTGCGACATTAAATGGAAAAGTATTCGAAGTTTATAAATTTCGGACAATGAAGCAGAATGTAGAGAATAAATCCGTTCAAAAAGGAGACGACCGGATTACGAAACCGGGTAGATTTCTTCGAAAGACGAGAATCGATGAGATTCCGCAGCTGATCAATATTATAAAAGGAGATATGTCTTTTGTCGGCCCAAGACCGGAGATGCTTGAAAATGTAGAGGCATATACAAAAAAATTGCCGGAATTTCGCTATCGTCTTCGTGTTAAAGCCGGTTTAACCGGTTATGCGCAGGTTTCCGGCAAATATAATACAACGCCGAAAGATAAGCTTGTGATGGATATCATGTATATTGAAAATTATAGTATTTTAAAGGATATCCAGTTGATCTTTCAGACGGTTGGAGTTATTTTGAAACCCGATAGCACGGAAGCGTTTAACAGTGAGGAAAATCCACATCGTCTGATTTTTCGTCCTGCTAAAAAGATTTAAGGTGAATGCTTTACAAATTTCCGGAAATGGGATATGATGATAAATAGGTAAATAAATACAAGATTTCTTCAGGGCAGGGTGCAATTCCCTACCGGCGGTATTCTGAATTTCAGTAAGCCCGCGAGCCGTAAGGCATGATTCGGTGTGATTCCGAAGCCGACAGTATAGTCTGGATGAGAGAAGAGAGTATGATTTGTTTCATATTGTTTTATACAGGTTAAGCTCTGAATTTTTATATTCAGAGCTTTTTCTATGGGGAATTTTTGTCGAGAAAAATTTCCTTGACGCAATCTTCTCAGAAAAGGTGCAATGAAGATCGGAAAGGAGCAATTATGGAACAATATTATTTAGGTTTTGATGCAGGAACGCAGAGTGTAAAAGTAGTTGTCTGTAATGAAAAGATGGAATGTGTTGCTTCTGCGAGCAAGATGACAACATTGTATTATCCAAATCCCGGCTGGGTTGAAATGGATCTTGATGAGTATCTTTGTCTGACGAAACAATGTATTCGTGAATGTACTGATCAGATGCGAGAAAAGGGGTTGGATGTCAGAGCGATCCGCTCGATCATGGGTGATGGTATTATTTGCGGGATTGCCGGCGTAGATGCAGATGGAAATGCGATCACGCCGTATATCAATTATTTGGATTCCAGAACGGAAGAAGATGTACGGTACATCAATCAGATGGATTTGGATCTGTGGGGACGGGAAACCGGCAATGCTGAAGCGAGCTGCATGTTTCCGGCGATGTTTGCGCGGTGGATTTTAAAAAATAATTCGGCTTTTCAGGAAAAAGGAGTAAAATTTATTCACAATGCTCCGTATATTCTTGCACATCTTGCGGGATTGGCGGCAGATGAAATGTTCATAGACTGGGGCGCCATGTCTGGATGGGGACTGGGATATCTCGTATATGAAAAGCAGTGGTCGGAAGAACAGCTCAATATTCTTGGAATTGATCGTTCTTATATGCCGAAGATCGTTAAGCCGTGGGATATGATCGGCCAGCTGACAGAAGAATCAGCAAAGGAAACCGGTCTTCCGGCAGGAATTCCCATCTGCGCAGGAGCAGGTGATACGATGCAGTCCATGATCGGAAGCGGGATCTTGGAGGCAGGCCATGCGGTAGATGTGGCTGGTACCTGTGCGATGTTTTGTGTTTCTACAAAAGGGATTGTACCGGAATTGACCAGAAAAGGAAGCGGATTGATCTTTAACAGTGGTACGCTGCCGGACAGCTATTTTTATTGGGGATATATCCGTACCGGAGGACTTGCGCTTCGATGGTTTAAAGATCAGATCTGCAAGAAGGAAAGCGAGGAAAGTTATTATCAAGTACTCAGCGGCGATGCCGGGAACATTCCCGTTGGAAGCAACGGGGTTGTGTTTCTTCCTTATTTGACAGGAGGTACGGGTGAACTTGCCAATGCAGGGGGCTGTTTTTTGAATCTGACGCTGGATACGGATCAGGCAGTTTTATGGCGCGCAGTATTAGAAGCGATCGGATACGATTATATGGAGATTACTGATGTTTATCGAAGCGCAGGCGTCGAGATGAACCGTATTGCTGTTACTGAAGGCGGAAGTAAAAATGAACTCTGGAATCAGATGAAGGCGGATATGTTGGATGCAGATGTTGTGACGCTGGAAAATGCCGGCGGAGCAGTTGTGATGAATTGTCTGTTTGGTGCGCTTGCTGCTGGAGATATTGATAATATTTATTATAAATTAGAACAATATTTAAAAATAAAGAAAATCTATCAATCAGATCAAAAAAATACAAAAAAATA
Organism: Candidatus Fimousia stercorigallinarum; assembly: GCA_018715775.1. GTDB lineage: Bacteria > Bacillota > Clostridia > Lachnospirales > Lachnospiraceae > Fimousia > Fimousia stercorigallinarum. The sequence continues at coordinate 7,072 of DVKZ01000002.1, forward strand.
TCGAAAACTTTATAAAATTCAAAGAGAACTGGTCAAAGAACATATGAATGGTGTGTTTGCTTCTTTTGCAAAGTTAAGAAAAGAAATCGAATAAAACGAAAATAACTGCAGATACTATGGGAGCAGAAAAGAAAAAGGAGGAACTGATATGCCATTATTAACATGTTCTGCTCAGAGTTGTATTTATAATAAAGGAATGAATTGCAGCCGCGGAGATATTAACGTGGAAGGTGAAAACGCACGCTGTGTAGAAGAAACATGCTGCAACAGTTTTGAAGAAAGAACGAAATACGGTGCCGAAAATTCGATGGGACACGCTTCTGCAGTGATTGATATTGACTGCAAGGCGACCAGCTGTATGTACAATGAACGTTGCAAATGTACAGCCGGAAAAGTAGGAATTTCAGGTGCCAGCGCCTGTGAAGCGCAAGAAACCGAATGTTCAAGTTATCGTAAACGATAGAAATAAGGGGCTATCGGGAAATAGATAGTCTTAATCAGGGGCAGGTGTGACTCATGCGAGTCACACCTGCCCCTGAAATTTATCCTTTAAAAAGAGAAAAAGATGGCTAACGACAACCATCTTTTCTCCGTTCCATGGTATAATGGAACTATGCTAAAACAAGATTATTATAACGACTTTTTTGATTTTGGGCAACAAAAAATTAACTTCAGTTTCTTCGAATTGAGTTTACCCGATGACGATCCAGTCTATACCCTGAAAAACGTGATGGAGGAATTAGATTTTTCAGGCCTGCTGGCCTGTTATTCAGATAAGGGAAGAACCGGGTTTAACCCAATCATGCTGTATGCTGTTGTTACCTATGCAAACATGCGCGGGGTCAGGGCTGTTGACCGTATTGTGGACTTATGCCAGAGAGACCTTGCCTTTATCTGGCTGACCAAAGGGCAGAAGCCCCAGCGGGATGTTTTTTACGATTTTAAAGGGAAGAAGCTGACGGGAGAAGTTCTGGATGAATTGAATTACCAGTTCATGCGCCGTCTGGAAAAGGAAGGCCTTATTACGCTGAAAGAGCTTTACATTGATGGGACGTGGAAGTATACGGCTGTGCGGACTGCAGCGGCTGTGCGCATAAATCCAAATGTCTTTACAGATACAATGCGGAAAAGAATCCAGACCGCAATAAAGTCATGAAGATCAACGAACGGTGGGAAGCGCTGCGGGAGGAATCCAATGCGAATATCCAGAGTGAAGAAGGGATCCTGAAACGCCAGACACGGTCAATCCAGACAGAAGGGCACTTTGGAGATATCAAAGAGAACGAAAACTTCCGGCGTTTTAATTACCGTTCAGCGGAAAAAGTGTATAAAGAGTTCATGCTGTATGCAATAGGCCGGAACATCCTAAAATACCACCGGTTTCTGCATCATGAAATTGAGAAATACGAAGGAAAAAAGGAGCAGAAAACAGCTTAGCCGAAGGAGTGCTCCCAAAAATCCAAACAAGGGGCTTTTGCGCCCTAAAATACGAGGAATAAAAAGAAAGAGACAGTCCAGAAGAGAATTCGGTTCTTAAAAAGTCCGAATTCTCTGGGATTGTCTCTTCCTTGCATTTCAGGGGCTAAAATTCGGTATTAACCGATAGCCCCTTTGGTTTTACAACAAGCTGTGTTCGATCACATAATTTTTAAAAGTCTGGGCCGCCGGTGAAATATATTTCCCTTTTAGAAATGCCAGATAGAAAATTCTTTGCCAATTTGGACTGGTAATCTCCACTTTTTTTACATCAATCGTATCCAGGATCGGCATATCCGGAACGACAGCAATTCCAAATCCTTTCGAAACAAAACCTGCGACCACCTGATCTTCTTTGATCTCATAGATGACTTCCGGATAACCTCCGGCGGCATCAAACAATTCGTCGATCACGGAACGGAGACCGCTTCGTTTTGAGAAAATGATCTGCGGATATTCCAGGGTTTCTGACAATGTGATCGTCTTTCGGATGGCAAGCGGATGATCGCTCGGAACTGCAAGAACAAGGCGCTGCTGGGCGATCGGAATAAAATCTATACCCGGTTCTTTTGGCAGCTTAGAACAAATGACCATATCGTATTTTTTATTTTTTAAACCGCTCAATAAGTCTTCGGTAACCCCTGTGTTTAAGTTAAATTCGATATTCCTGTCACTGTATTCTTTCTTGTAGCCTTTGATCAATTCAGGGACCAGATCTGTTCCAAGAGTTCTCAAAAAACCAAGATCGATGATGCCCTCTCCGGCTCCGGCAGATTTTAATGTTTTAATGCCGGAATCCAGAATTTCCATGGATTTTTCCACATCTTCCAAAAACATTCGGCCGTATTTTGTCAGTACAATATTTCGTCCTTCTTTTTCGAACAAATTCACGCCCAATTCTTGTTCGAGAGAAGCGATCGCATGGCTTAAACTGGGCTGCGTAATTGAAAGTTCTGCCGCCGCTTTCGTATAATGTTCCCAGTGTGCCAGAGTGACAAAATACCGTAAGTGGTATAGGTTCATTTTTCTCCTCCTCGTGTGTATGTTTGTTTATTACTGTGTGAGTAACATAGTCACATTATAACATAATATATTCACAAAATCTATTAATAGCTTCGATATTATCAATTTGTTATTGTGAAAAAATTGTCTTATAATGAATTTGTAAGTAAAAGATGACCGGAAAGTGACACACAACACTTAATGGTAGAATGAAAGGAGTTATTTATTATGTCAAAAAAATACCCAATTACTGTGAGTTCCTGGACATTAGGAGATCAGTGCAAATTTGAAGATCGTGTGAAAGCTGCAAAAGAAGCAGGTTATGAAGGAATCGGCCTTCGTGCAGAAACTTATGTAGATGCATTAAATGAAGGTTTATTCGATGAAGATATCCTTGCTATTTTAGATAAATACGATATGAAATGTACAGAAGTTGAATATATCGTTCAGTGGTGTGAAGAAAATCGTTCTTATGAACAGAAATATAAAGAGCAGATGTGCTTCCATATGTGTGAATTATTTGGCGTAAAACAGATCAACTGTGGTTTGATGGAAAACTACTCTGTAGAATATACAGCTCAGAAATTAAAAGAATTATGCCACAGAGCTGGAAAGTACATCATCGGTGTAGAACCAATGCCATATAGTGGTATTCCTGATGTTGCAAAAGGATGGGCAGTTGTAGAAGCATCCGGATGTGACAATGCAAAATTAATCTTAGATACATGGCACTGGATGAAAGCTCATCAGCCAATCGACTTAGAAGTATTAAAAGATGTACCGGCTGATAAGATCGTATCGATTCAGATCAATGATGTTTGGGAACGTGACTATGCAAAATCAATCTTAAGAGATGAATCTATGCATGATCGTCTTGCTCCGGCTGCAGTACCTGGACCAGGACTTGGATGTACAGCAGAATGGTTAAAGATGATCAAAGCAAAAGGAATTGAACCAAATGCTATTGGTGTTGAAGTTATCTCTGATGCTATTTTAGCAGAAGGTATCGAATCTGCAGCGAAAGTTACATTTGAAGGTGCAAAAGCTGCTTTAGCAGAAGCTTGGCCGGAAGTATTAGAGGACTAAGAAACAGAAACATATCTTAATGAAAACTCTCCTTATAAATTTATGAGGAACCCTGCACAATATAAAACATAAAATACCCTAAAAACCGAGAATTTGAAAGAAAAGGAAGTGTATCTAGTGAAATTTAACGCAATGTTTCAGCCAATCCAGATTGGACCGATGACTGTAAAGAACCGTTTTGTCGTGCCTCCGATGGGAAACAACTTTGCAAACACAGATGGAACATGGAGTGACCAGTCAGTTGCTTACTATGGTGCAAGAGCAAAAGGTCAGTTCGGTTTGATCACGATTGAAGCAACCGTTGTCCATGAGGGAGCAAAAGGCGGTCCTCGTAAACCATGTTTATATAATGACGATTCTATTGAAAGTCTGGCAAAAATCTGTAATGCATGCCATGCAGAAGGAGCAAAAGTTTCTATTCAGCTTCAGAATGCAGGTCCGGAAGGAAATGCAAAAAATGCAGGAGCTCCGATTGAAGCAGCAACTTCTATCGCATCTGCAGACGGAAGAGATATCCCGGTAGAAGTTCCGACAGAAAAAGTTTATGAATTAGTAAAAGGATACGGTCTTGCAGCAGAACGTGCAATGAAAGCAGGTGTAGATGCTGTTGAAATACATATGGCGCATGGCTATTTAGTAAACTCTTTCATGTCTCCGAGAACAAACAAACGTGTTGATGAGTTTGGTGGTTCTTTTGAAAACAGAATGCGTTTCTCTAAATTGATCATTGATGAAGTAAAAGCAAAAACTCAGGGCAAAATCGCCGTTTTAGCACGTATCAATTCTCAGGAAGATATGTTCGGAGGCCTTGACAACCATGATATGTGCGCGATCGCTGCTTACTTAGAAGCATGTGGAATCGATGGATTACACGTATCCCGTGCCGTTCATATTAAAGATGAATATATGTGGGCACCGACCGGTATCCACGGCGGTTTCTCCGCAGAATTAGTGGACAATATTAAGAAAAATGTAACCATTCCTGTTATTACGGTTGGCCGTTATACAGAACCGCAGTTTGCAGAACAGATGGTCAAATTAGGAAAAGCCGATCTCGTTGCTTTTGGACGTCAGTCTCTGGCAGATCCTGCTATGCCTTTAAAAGCACAGGAAGAAAGACTGGAAGATATGACACCATGTATTGCATGTTTACAGGGCTGCGTTGCAAATATGTATCAGGGACAGCCGATCCGCTGCCTGACAAATCCACAGCTCGGATATGAATTAGAAGGTATCCCTGCAGCTGAAAAATCGAAAAAAGTATATGTTATCGGCGGCGGTGTTGCCGGTATGTGCGCAGCTTATGTTGCAAAACTTCGCGGTCATGATGTTACATTATTTGAAGCTACCAATAAATTAGGTGGAAACATGAGATTAGCTGCTTATCCTCCGGGAAAAGGCGACATTACAAACATGATCAGAAGCTACATTGTAAAATGCGAAAAAGCAGGCGTTTCGATTAAAATGAATACAAAAGTAACCGCTGAGATGATCAAAGAAGATGCACCGGATGCAGTGATCCTTGCAACCGGTTCCGAAACTCTGATCCTGCCATTTATCAAAGGTATTACAAATCCAGATATCGTACACGGCGTTGATTGTCTGGAAGGTACCCGTGCGATTGGCCATAAAGTGTTAGTTGTCGGCGGCGGTATGGTTGGTGCTGAGACAGCAGAATTCCTTGCAGAACAGGGTCATAAAGTATCCGTTATCGAGATGAGAGATGAAATCGGTCCGGATGTAATCCATGAACATAGAGTATTCTTAATGAAAGCATTTGAAGAATATCATATTGAACAGATTACAAGTGCGGCTGTATGCGAAATCTTCTCTGACGGCGTAAATTATAAGAACGCAGCAGATAAATCGGATGAAACGATTTATGAAGCCAGAGGATTTGACACGGTTGTATTATCAATGGGATTCAGCTCCCGTTATACACATCGCGAAGGCCAGGATGTGATCTATGATTTCGCTAATGAACTGAAAGAAATCGTTCCGGAAGTTCATGTAGTCGGAGATGCTGTAAGAGCCCGCAGAGCTTTAGAAGCAACAAGAGAAGCTTATGATGCTGCAATGCAGTTATAAAAAAGGTAAAACGATTAACAATATAAAACGACTAATATAAAACACTGATAGATGATGGGACTGGCGAAAGATCAAACCGGTCCCGTCATGTACACAATAAGAGCTTTTTCATATTTTTGGAGGAAGTAAAATGGAAAAAAGAATTGACGGACATACTGGTCTTTTAGCACTTTTTGGAACACCAGTCGGACATTCCGGTTCACCGGCAATGTATAACTTCTGTTTCCAGCATGATGGATTAAATCTGGCATATATGGCATTTGATGTTGATATTCCGGATATGGAACAGACATTAAGCACTGTAAAATTATGGAACTTGCGTGGCGGTAACTTTACAATGCCTTGCAAAAATATCGCAGCTGAATTAATGGATGAATTATCCGATGCATCTAAGATTATCGGTGCCTGCAATGTATTTGTTAACAAAGACGGCAAATTATACGGCGATGTTACAGATGGAAAAGGATTTATCAAAAACTTAAGCGTGAATGGCATTGAGATCAAAGGAAAGAAACTGGTTGTACTTGGTGCAGGCGGAGCCGCTACTGCGATCGAAGTTCAGGCTGCCTTAGATGGAGCTGCTGAAATCGCAATCTTCAACCGTGATGATGAATTTTATGCAAGAGCTGAAGGAACGGTTGAAAAATTAAAGAAAGAAACGCCGGATGTGAAAGTATCCGTTACAAAATTAGAAGAATCTGATAAATTAGCAGAGGCAGTAAACAACTGCGATATCCTGATCAATGCAACTTCTGTTGGAATGAAACCGATGGATGGACAGTCTCTGATCGACACATCTTTATTAAGAAAAGATTTAGTTGTTGCAGATACGGTTTATAATCCGGAAAAAACACAGCTGATCCTGGATGCAGAAGAGGCTGGATGTGCTGCTGCGATCGGCGGAAAAGGCATGCTGTTATGGCAGGGCGCTTTAAACTATGAATTGTTCGTTGGAAAAGAAATGCCGGTAGAAGAATATCAGGCATTCCAGGCTGAACAGGCAAAATAATCTTGTTAAATCGTATGAGGGCAGGGGATTCTCTGCACTCATACTGTTATGAAATAATAAGTTAAGAAGTTAACATTCAATGGTATCAACTTGAAGAATTAGAAAAGAGGAGAAATTAAAAAAAATGAAAGCGAAAAAATATTTCTTGTCCATGGTGACAGTATATATGGCGTATCTGACACATGGTATGCAGGCGTTGATCTTTTCTCAGAACCAGGTAAACTTCGCTATTAAGTGGGGATTTGATATGTCTGATCCTACTTCTGCTGCATATTCCGCAGGTGTTGCTGCTGTTTCTACAGCAATTGCATGGACTGGTTTTGGTAAGTTTATTTCTGTATGGATCGGTGGAGAAATCTCTGACCGTGTCGGCCGTAAAAAATTAATGATTGGCGGAGCTGTTTTATACATCATCTGTTTTGCAGGTATGTTTACAACATCAAATGCTACACTTGCAGCATTTTTAGGTTTATTAGCTGGTGTTGCTACTTCCGGTTTCTGGGATGCATCCGGTTATCCGGCTGTACAGGAAGCTTATACAGCAGCTCCGGGTACTGCTCTGATCATGATCAAGTTCTTCGTTGCATTGTCAAGTATCTTCTATCCGCTGATCTGCGTACAGACAGCTGCAGCAGGCAACTGGGAAGTTAACATTATCATTCCATTGGCATTATCTGTTGTTGTATTAGTATTAGCGGTACTTTCACCTTTTGCATATGATGATGAAAAGAAAGCAGGAACAGTGGGCGGCGCAGATACGAATGCGATCGAAGCTGAAATTCAGGCAGCAAAAGAACGTCAGTTAGTTGCTCCTGGCGCATTTACAAAATTCATTACATATTTCTATGCATTCTTAGTAATGGCTGTTATGTATGGTGCTCAGCAGTATACAAAAGCATTTGGTTCCGCATATTGTGGATTAAGTGAAATGCAGGCTGCTTCCATGACAACATTATACCAGGTTGGATCGATCGTAGCTGTAGCATTCTGGGCGGTTATGATGAGTAAATTAAAATGGCATCCGTTAAAAGTATTAATCGTAGACTCTGTAATGACAGCAGCTGCATTATTAGTTGTATTATTAGTTCATCAGGTTGCTATTATCTATGTTGCAATTCTGGTATTAGGTTTTGGCTGTGCCGGCGGTGCTCTTCAGACAGGTCTTTCGGTTGTTCAGGAATTTGTTCCGGGACCGAAAGGACGTAACACCGGTATTTACTATACTTTTATGGGACTTGCTTCCTATTCATTGCCAGTAGTAGTTGCTAGATTAACAATTATGTCTGGTGAATCCGCAGCTGTATATTCCTGTATGATGTTAATGCTTGTATTAGCAGTTATCCAGGCAGTAGCTACTGTTTACTTAATTGTAAGATACAAAAAAGTATTTGGTAAGAGCCCATTAGCTCAGTAATTTATAAATAGTTTTAAAAAGCATTTTATAATTCTTAACTTATTTCATATCCTGGAGGGTATCGTGAGATCATCAGATTCGGTGATGGAGCGGTACCCTCTTTTTATTTTGTGAAAGTATGATTCCTATTCAAAATAGTTAATGCCTAAATGAAAATGGCTTTTTCGATAAAGTGGGAATAACAGGTGACTTATCGATTTTTTTATGATATAATGCAAACGAATTGCCGGATTTTTTCGGTAAAAACTGAAAGATATGGAGGCATAAAAAGATGCTTGAATGTATCGCAGTTGGGGTTGGCGGCTTTATCGGGTCGATATGCAGATATTTGATCGGACTCATTCCGTTAAAAGAAGGATATGTTTTTCCTGTGAAGACATTTGTGATCAATCTGTGCGGTTCCTTTCTGATTGGAATGATTGTGGCATTGGCTGCAAAGCATGATTCGCTGAGCCCAAAACTGATCTTGTTTTTAAAAGCCGGAGTCTGCGGTGGATTTACAACATTTTCATCCTTTGCTCTGGAAACAGGGGATCTGCTGAAACAGGGAAATATTGTAACTGCAGTAGTATATGCCGTTCTGAGTATGGTGATCGGCGTGCTTGCTGTATTCGCAGGACAGGAAATCATTCGATAAAAATAATACAGGAGAATACGATGGAAGATATATTAAGAGTTGGTGTGATCACAACAACGCATGGGCTGCGTGGAGAAGTAAAGGTATTTCCGACGACCGATGACCCGAAGCGTTTTAAAAAATTAAAAGAAGTATTGCTGGATACTGGAAAAGAACGGAGAAAACTTCAGGTTGAATCCGTTCGATTTCAGAAAAATCTCGTGATTTTAAAATTTAAAGAGTTTGATAGTATTAATGATGTAGAACAATATAAAAAATGCGATCTATACGTATCCAGGAAAAATGCGGTGAAATTGGAAGAAAATGAAAATTTTATTGTTGATCTGATTGGCATGCATGTCGTTTTAGAAGATGGGACGGAATTTGGCATCATGAAAGATGTACTGCAAACTGGTGCAAATGATGTTTATATTGTAGAAATGCTCGATGGCAGAGAGGTACTGCTCCCGGCAATTCCAGAATGTATTCTGGATGTGGATCTGGATTCTGAGACGATGACGATACATTTAATGAAAGGACTGTTGGATTAAGATGAATTTTCATGTATGTACGCTGTTTCCGGACATGATCCGGCAGGGATGTGAGACAAGTATTCTCGGCCGAGCGGCGGAACATGGTCTGATTACGGTAGAAACGACAGATATCCGAGATTTTTCTACGAATAAACACAAGAAAGTAGATGATTATCCATACGGCGGAGGAGCAGGCATGGTCATGCAGGCGGAACCGGTCTATGCGGCCTGTCAGCATGCAAAAGAAAAGCTTGGCAGCAATACGAGAGTTATTTATTTGACTCCGCAGGGGAATGTCTTTTCTCAGGAAATGGCAGAGGACTTTGCAAAAGAAGAGAGCCTTATCTTTTTATGCGGTCATTATGAAGGCATTGATGAGCGCGTGCTCGAAGAAGTGGTTACAGATTATGTATCGATTGGCGATTATGTGCTGACTGGCGGTGAACTGCCTGCCATGGTTATGATCGATGCGATCGCCCGACTCGTTCCGGGCGTATTAAATAACAATATATCGGCGGATATAGAGTCCTTTCATGATAATTTGCTCGAATATCCGCAGTATACGCGCCCACCGGTCTGGCATGAAAAAGTGGTACCGCCGGTACTGTTATCCGGTCACCATGCCAGGATTGAGGAGTGGCGTTATGAACGGTCTGTTGAACGAACAGCGAAATGGCGTCCTGACCTTTTGGAAAAACATAAAAAGAGTAAAGAAATCTCAGAAAAATAAAGAAAACTGCTTGCATTGAAAAACGTTCTATGCTATTATGTGATAGTTGTGAACAATATGGATGGTCCTCTGTTACGGAAGAAGTATTAAGAACATCTAAGATTTTAAGGAGGAACACAATGAACGATATTATTAAACAGATTGAAAATGCTCAGTTAAAAGAAAACATCACAGACTTCAGAGTTGGTGATACAGTAAGAGTCCATGCAAAAGTAAAAGAAGGAAACCGTGAAAGAATCCAGGTTTTTGAAGGAACTGTTATTAAGAGACAGAACGGTGGAGCTCGTGAAACATTTACTGTTAGAAAAACTTCTAATGGCGTAGGTGTTGAAAAAACATGGCCATTACATTCTCCAATCATCGACAAGATTGAAGTAACAAGAAGAGGTAAAGTTCGCAGAGCGAAATTATATTACTTACGTGATCGTGTAGGTAAGAGAGCAAAAGTTAAAGAGTTAGTAAAATAATGACAGAACTTTTTCAGGGACAGGTGAATAACGCTTGTCCCTGTTTTGCTAATATCGGAAAACGTTCAATGCGTGAATTTGTCTTAGTGAGGTACAAGGAGAGATCGACATGCAGTCATATTATACAAAAACAACATTTACCAATACGTCTTTAGTTAGAAAGAAAAAAAGACAGCTGCGGGAGAGGATTATTTTTTATATTGCAGGTATTGTGATCTCAATTATTGCAGCGTTCTTTTTAACCCGCTTTTGCGCCTTCGGGATCACGATGCACGGCGATTCGATGAGACCTGCCATAGATGACGGTCAGTTCTGTATTGCCAGCCGGTTAAGTTATAAAATCGGGTCTCCAAAACAGAATGATATTGTTGTATTCCGAACAGGGAATGAAAGCAGTTCCTACTATATAAAAAGGGTGATCGGTGTACCGGGTGATACGGTACAGATCGCAGATGGAAAGATCCTGGTGAATGGAGAAGAGATCGAGAAGCAGGGATCAGAAGAGATTTTATCCGGCGGACTCGCAAGCAGCGAGATCACACTGGGCGACAATCAGTATTTTGTACTGGGAGATAATTATAATAACAGTGAGGACTCTCGTGTTTCCAGTATTGGGAATATTAAGAAAGAAAATATTATCGGAAAAATTAAACTGCGGCTTTGGTAATAAAAGGAAAAGGAGAACAAAATATGAATTTTCAATGGTATCCGGGTCATATGACGAAAGCAAAGCGTATGATGCAGGAAAATATAAAGTTGATCGATATTGTCGTGGAACTGGTAGATGCGAGAGTGCCGCTCAGCAGCAAAAACCCTGATATTGATGAACTGGCAAAAAATAAATACCGTTTGATCTTACTAAATAAAACCGACCTTGCCGACCGCGAGCAGACGGATCGCTGGGAGGCATACTTTAAAAAACAGGGATTTGCTGTTGCGAAAGTAAATTCACAGAGGGGAACCGGTGTAAAAGCGGTGAGCGGAGTGATTCAGGAAGCATGCAAAGAAAAGATAGAAAGGGACCACAGACGTGGCATTAAAAACCGACCGATCCGCGCGATGATCGTTGGAATTCCCAATGTTGGAAAATCAACGTTTATTAACAGCTTTGCCGGCAAGGCATGTACAAAGACCGGTAATAAGCCGGGAGTGACCAAGGGAAAACAGTGGATCAAGCTGAATAAAAATATTGAACTTTTGGATACACCGGGAATTTTGTGGCCTAAATTTGAAGACCAGATCGTCGGACTGCGGCTTGCGCTGATCGGTTCGATCAAAGATGAGATTGTAAACCGGTCCGAATTGGCTATCGAGCTCATTTCATTTTTACAGGAGAACTATCCGGGCCTGTTAAAGAAACGATATGGCGTGAAAGAAGAGGCAGACCGTGTGGATGTCCTGATGGAAATCGCAAAAAACCGCAAATGTCTTGCGAAAGGCGGAGAATATGATCTTGAAAAGGCGTCTATCTTATTGTTAGATGAATTTAGAAGTGGTAAAATAGGATATATCACTTTAGAATTTCCGGAAGATTCAGATTCTTAGGTAAAAACTTAAGAATCTTTCTTTTTACATAAATGAAAGAATCACCTGTACGGAGGTATCGTAAATGGCACAAAAAATTGGAGAGATTAAGGAAAGACTCAAGCTGGCATTGGAAGATGGGAATTATGCCCTTGCGGACGAGTACCGGCAGGATACGCGTATCGGTGTGAAAAAAGCGCTGGAGTCTTTTGATAAGAAGATAGAAAAACTGGAACAGGAAAGACAGCGGATCAAAAAGATGTGCAGGTATGAAGAAGAATATGCTATGTGTGAATATATTTGTGGAATCGATGAAGTCGGCCGTGGACCGCTGGCAGGCCCTGTTGTAGCAGCAGCTGTGGTTCTGCCGAAAGACTGCGAGATTTTATATATAAATGATTCTAAAAAGCTTAGTGCAAAGCGAAGAGAAGAGTTGTATATTGAAATCCGGGAAAAGGCGGTTTCCATTGGCATCGGTATCGTTTCCGCTGAGATCATTGACGAGAAGAATATCCTGCAGGCTACCTATGATGCGATGCGGGATGCGATCGGGAAACTGACGGTACGGCCGGATCTGTTGTTAAACGATGCAGTACATATTCCGGGAGTTGATATTCCGCAGATTCCGATCATTAAAGGGGATGCCAAAAGTATTTCCATTGCTGCGGCAAGTATCGTTGCAAAGGTAACGAGAGATCATATGATGAAAGAATTTGAAGATATTTATCCGGGATATGATTTTGCCGGCAACAAAGGATATGGAACACAAAAACACATTGCAAGGATCAGAGAGATCGGCCTGTGTCCAATTCATAGAAGAACATTTGTAAAAAACTTTATCAATGAGGAATAGATGAATCGACGGAAAATAGGAAGTGAATATGAAAATGCGGTTGCAAAAGCTTTGGAAAATCGGGGATATCGGGTGATCGAGCGGAATTTTCGGTGCAGGATCGGAGAAATCGACCTGATCGCATTGTATGACCGGTATTTGGTCTTCGTCGAAGTGAAGTATCGCAAAGATGAGAAAAAAGGATGGCCGCAGGAGGCGGTGGATCGGCATAAACAGCAGGTGATCAGTCGGGTGGCAGATTATTATATGTTCCATCATCCGGAATATCACAACTATCAGATACGGTTTGACGTTGCGGCAGTGTTGGGTACAAAATGGAAGCTATACGAACACGCATTTGAATATCAGGGAGGGAAGAGATGGAATTAAATTTTAAAAAAGCAAATCAAAATCATTCGACCAATGTCCATATCGTGGATGGAGTTCCGTTCCTGACTTTTACAAAGATGGAAAAGACCGGTGTAAAGCATGGTTTTTCTACCCGGCTGGGAGGCGTCAGCGAAGGAATTTTTTCGAGCATGAATCTCAGTTATCACAGGGGAGATCGCCTGGAAGCGGTGGATGAAAATTATCGCAGGATGGGACGGGCGATCGGTTTTACTCTGGATCAGAGAGTCTTTTCTAATCAGATCCATTCAACAGAGATAAAAATCGTATCCAAAGAAGACTGCGGAAAGATTATGACAGGAATGGATGGTTTGATGACGGATGAATCGGGCATTTGTCTTGTAACAAGTTATGCAGACTGTGTTCCTTTGTTTTTTTATGATCCGGTCAAAAGAGTCATTGCAGCGTCCCACTCAGGATGGAAGGGGACTGTCGGACGGATTGGAAAAAAGACGGTTGAAAAAATGCAGGAAGTCTATGATTCAGACCCAAACGATATTTTTGCAGCAATCGGTCCGTCAATATGCAGAGAATGTTATGAGATCAGCGAAGATGTGGCGATAAAATTCCGGGAGGAATTTCCGAATGACTGGTATCAGCAATTTATGAAAGAAAAGGGAAATGGCAAATATCAGCTGGATTTATGGAAGACAAATGAGCTGATCCTGCTGGATGCCGGAATCAACAGTGATCATCTGGATATTACGGATGTGTGTACCTGCTGTAATCCCAGTCTGCTCTTTTCACACCGTGCGAGCAGAGGAAAAAGAGGGAATTTAGCCGGTTTTATTTGTCTGTGAAGGATGAAATAAAGGAAAATTCATTTACAACTTTACATTTTTTATGTTATATTGTAAAATGCAGGGAAGACAGAGTAGTATATAATATTTACTGATAGATAGAAACATGAAAATAACGAATTGAAGGAGAAGAAGTATGGGTAAACCAATGGTAGCAATTGTAGGCCGTCCGAATGTGGGAAAGTCGACATTGTTTAATGTATTGGCCGGTGAGCAGATATCCATTGTCAAGGATACGCCTGGAGTAACGAGAGATCGTATCTTTGCGGATGTTACATGGCTGGATAAAAGTTTTACACTGGTGGATACAGGTGGTATTGAACCGGAGAGCAATGATCTGATTTTGTCGAGAATGAGGGAACAGGCGGAAATTGCCATTGCAACAGCAGATGTGATCATCTTTTTGGTCGATGTCCGTCAGGGACTGGTCGATGCGGATTTCCGCGTGGCGGATATGCTTCGAAGATCGCATAAGCCGGTTGTGCTCGTTGTAAATAAAGTTGATAATTTTGATAAATTTTTACCGGATGTATATGAATTTTATAATCTCGGACTGGGAGATCCGATTCCGGTTTCCGGGGCATCGCGTCTGGGAATCGGTGACATGCTCGATGAGGTACTGAGCCACTGCGATGAAGAGGCGCTGACAGAAGAAGAGGATGATCGTCCAAAGATTGCGATCATCGGAAAGCCGAACAGCGGAAAGTCATCGATCATTAATAAAATGCTCGGACAGGAGCGCGTGATCGTTTCTGATATTGCGGGTACGACACGAGACGCGATCGATACGGTTGTTACACGAAACGGAAAAGAGTATATTTTTATTGATACGGCAGGACTTCGCCGCAAGAATAAGATTAAAGAAGAAATCGAACGATACAGCATTATCCGTACTGTCGCTGCGGTGGAACGCTGCGATGTGGCAATGGTTGTGATCGACGCGCAGGAAGGTGTTACCGAACAGGATGCGAAGATTGCGGGAATTGCACATGAACGTGGAAAGGGTGTGATCATTGCCGTTAATAAATGGGATCTGATTGAAAAGGATAACAAAACCATTTATAAATTTACTTCGAAGATTAGAGAGACACTTGCCTACATGCCGTATGCAGAACTGATTTTCATTTCCGCAAAAACAGGACAGAGATTTCCAAAGATTTTCGATCTGATCGATGTTGTAGTGGAAAACTGCAGCCTGAGAATTCAGACCGGCGTCTTAAATGAAATCCTGGCAGAAGCCGTTGCTATGAAGCAGCCGCCTTCTGACAAAGGAAAGAGACTTCGTCTTTACTATATTACACAAGTATCTGTGAAACCGCCGACCTTTGTTATTTTTATTAATGATAAAAAGCTTACGCATTTTTCATATACCAGATATATTGAAAACCAGATCCGTCAGACCTTTGGTTTTCGTGGCACACCGATTCGTATTATTACGAGAGAAAGGAAGGAGAAAAAATGATATATCTCGCATTATTAATTGTGATCGGATACATCTTTGGCTGCTGTCAGACCGGATTTTTTATCGGGAAATTAAATCAGATTGATATTCGCCAGTATGGAAGTGGAAATTCCGGAGCAACCAATGCTCTCCGTGTCCTTGGAAAAAAGGCTGCGTTTTTAACTTTTTTAGGAGACGCATTAAAAGGTGTATTTACTGTCTTGATCGCGCGTTTTCTGATCGCTCCGCATGTGGATATGGATGCGACGGTTGTGATGTTGATTGGCGGACTTGCATCAATCCTTGGGCATAACTATCCGTTCCATATGAAGTTTAAAGGAGGAAAAGGGGTTTCTACAACCGGGGGTGTCCTGTTTGCAATCGATCCCCGTATGGCATTAATCTGTATTTGTATTATGGTGGTAGTAACTGGGGTGACAAAGTATGTATCATTGGCGTCGGTTACAATGATGATCGCGATTCCGTTCATGCTTTGGGCTTTTTGCGGATCGGATCCTCAGATCATCGGTTTAGGAATCGTGATCGGCCTTTTGTCGATCTGGAGGCATCGTGCTAATATTGTAAGATTAATAAAAGGCACGGAGAGTAAGATCGGACAGAAAGTTGAACGATAGAGGAAGAAAAACGGTTAAGACAATAAGGAGAAAAACATCATGGGAAAAATCACAGAATATTCAAAAGAAGAATTAAAACAATTAGAAAAAGAATTGCTTGTAAAGTATGATGAATACGTAAACGCAGGATTAAAACTCGATATGTCCAGAGGGAAACCGGCTCCTTCACAGCTTGATCTTGTCAATGACATGCTCGGCGCGCTGGACACATATACAACGGAATCCGGTCTGGATGTACGTAATTACGGAGTGTTGGATGGAATTCCTGAAATGAAAAAGATTTTTTCAGATACATTTGGAATTCCGGCAGATCAGATCATTGTCGGAGGAAATGCAAGCTTAAATCTGATGTTTGATGCCATGATGCGTTTTATGGTATTTGGAACAGAAGGAAATATTCCATGGGGAAGAATGGATAAAGTAAAATTCCTCTGTCCTGCTCCTGGATATGACAGACACTTTGGAATTACGGAATGTCTTGGCATCGAAATGATCACAATTCCGATGACAGAAGATGGTCCGGATATGGATATGATCGAACAGCTCGCAGCAGAAGATGCAAGCATTAAGGGTATCTGGTGCGTGCCAAAATACTCTAATCCTCAGGGTATCTGCTACAGCGACGAAACAGTAAAACGACTTGCTTCTATGAAAACAGCGGCCCCAGATTTCCGTATCTTTTGGGATAATGCTTATGGAATCCATCCGATCTTTGAAGATGTAGAGGTACTGAACATTTTAGATGAAGCAGCTGCAGCAGGCAATCCAAACCGTCCGCTTTATTTTGCTTCGACTTCTAAGATTTCCTTCCCAGGTGCTGGTGTCAGCTTTGTAGCGGCAAGCAAAGAAATGGTGGAAGAGATCAAGAATATCATGACTTATCAGACGATCGGTTATGATAAGATCAATCAGCTTCGTCATGTAAAATTCTTCAAAAACGCAGAGGGATTAAAAGCACATATGCAGGTTCTTGCAGATGCAATGCGTCCGAAATTTGAAATGGTATTGAATAAATTAGAAGAAGAACTTGGCGGAACCGGACTCCTTTCCTGGAATGCTCCAAAAGGAGGCTATTTTGTAGCGGTTGACACGTTAGAAGGCTGTGCAAAAGAAACCGTTCGTCTCGTAAAAGAAGCGGGAGTCGTTATGACGGGTGCCGGTGCAACGTATCCTTATAAAAATGATCCAAAGGATACGAATATCCGCATTGCTCCAACCTATCCGACCATTGAAGAATTAGAAAAAGCGATGGAAATTTTCTGCGTCTGCGTTAAATTAGCAGGTGTTCAGAAATTATTAGATCGATAGTCATATATGCAGATCCCCTTTCATATACTATTAGCAGTATAGTTGGAAGGGGATTTTTTTATGGAAATATTTCATGTCTATAAAGATATCCGGGCGCGAACCAATGGTGAGATCTACATTGGGGTGGTGGGTCCGGTTCGAACAGGAAAAAGTACATTTATCAAGCGGTTTATGGATCTGATGGTATTGCCGAACATGGAAGATGAAAATGAAAAACGAAGAGCAAGGGATGAGTTGCCACAGTCCTCGGCAGGTAAGACAATCATGACGACAGAACCGAAATTTGTTCCGAATGAAGCTGTTGAGATCACGGTAGAAGACGATATTCAATTAAAAGTACGCCTGATCGACTGTGTGGGATATATGGTAGAAGGAGCGGTCGGACATCTGGAGGAAAATCAGGAACGCCTTGTAAAAACGCCTTGGTTTGACTATGAAATACCATTTACGAAAGCTGCAGCGATCGGAACGAAAAAGGTTATAGAAGAGCATTCCACGATTGGCGTCGTCATTACGACGGATGGCTCTTTCGGTGAGATTCCAAGAAGCCAGTATGAACCTGTAGAAGCGCAGACAATCATGGAGCTGAAGGCACTACATAAACCGTTTGTTGTGATCGTCAACAGCAGTCATCCATACAGCAGTGAGACAAAAACCATGGCAGAACAAATAAGAGAAAAGTATGAGTGTTCAGTAATGACGTTTAACTGTGAGCAGTTGAAAAAAGAAGATATGAATGAACTGCTTAAAAATATCTTACTTGAATTTCCGATCACAGCCATTGGTTTTTATACGCCAAAATGGATGGAAGCTTTGTCGATGGAACATGAACTGAAAAAAGCGCTGCTTTCCACGATACAGGAAAATCTGTCACAATTTGAAGTAATGAGAAATCTGTATGAGACTTCGATGAAGAAAAACGATCATATACAGAAAATGAAGATTGATGCCATTCATCTGGATACCGGTGAAGTGGACGTTTCCATTGTGTTTGATGACCGGTATTATTATCAGATCATCAGTGATTTTATCGGTCTTCCGATCAGTAATGAATATGAATTTTTAAAAACGATCCAAAGTCTTGCAAAAACCAAGAAAGAATGCGAACAGGTGGCTGAAGCACTGCACAGTGTACGGCAGAAGGGATACGGTGTTGTATCGCCGATGAAACGGGATATCTCCCTGGAAGAACCACAGCTAGTCAAACATGGGAATAAGTATGGGATTCGGATCAAGGCTCAAGCACCATCCATTCATATGATCCGCGCCAATATTTCTACGGAAATCGCACCGATCGTCGGGACGAAAGAACAGGCGCAGGATATTGTGGATTATATGAAGGCCGGTGCCTCGAAAGAGGGAGGGAGCATCTGGGATATTAATTTATTTGGAAAGACGCTGGAGGAGATGGTCGGAGACGGAATGCAGGCGAAAGCTGCAAAAATGAATGAGGAAAGCCAGCAAAAGCTGCAAAATACGATGGAAAAAATAGTAAATGAAAGTAATGGAGGCCTTGTCTGCATTATTATATAGAACAACAATGAAAGGAAAGGATAAACGATTTCTGCAGGGTCATCTGCCATGATGGTCTGCAGAAATCAGTATGTATAAAGATATAAAGGAGAAAGTGATGAAAGTTACGATGTATACGGATGGAGCAGCCCGGGGAAATCCGAATGGTCCGGGAGGCTATGGAACAATTTTGCAATATGTAGATTCGAAAGGGCAGGTGCATACGAGAGAATATTCTGCAGGATATGAGAAGACAACAAATAACCGCATGGAAATGATGGCGGTCATCGCCGGTCTGGAGGCGTTAAATCGGCCGTGTGAAGTGGATGTTTATTCAGATTCACAATATGTGGTCAATGCCTTTAACCAACATTGGATCGAGGGCTGGAAAAAAAGGGGATGGAAACGTTCCGGCAATAAACCGGTTTTAAATATGGATCTCTGGCAGCGGATGTTAAAGGCAATGGAACCGCATCAGGTCCGTTTTCACTGGGTCAAAGGACATGCCGGACATCCGGAAAATGAACGCTGTGATTTCCTTGCTACTTCTGCTGCGGATGGGACGGATCTGCTCATCGATGAAAATCTAAAATAATAAAAAATAGGTGTGTAATTTTCATAAAATAAAGGATTTTTTTATGTCTATATGATATAATAATGAGAATACTGAAGAAAGTAGGTGAGCATATGGAAATTCAATTATGGAGAGAAATACTGGCTCCTTACCAATTAGCTGTTGATGAACTGGTTGTGAAGTTCAATCATATTATTCGGGAAAGCCGGACAAGAGGGACTTATTCTCCGATCGAGCGTGTAGAAGGGCGCGTAAAGGACTTATCGAGTATTTTGAATAAGATGCAGAAGAAAGATGTCAATATGAATGATCTGGAGGAAAAAATTAAAGACATAGCAGGAATTCGCATTATCTGTCAGTTTGTAGAGGATATTTACCGAGTGGTTGAGATCATCGATGACCGCAGTGACATGAGGATCCTGGAAAAGAAAGATTACATAAAAAATGTCAAGAATACCGGTTACCGCAGTTTTCATTTGATCGTGGAATATGAAGTGAATACCTTAAACGGTCCCAAAAAACTTCCGGCAGAGATTCAGATCCGCACGCTGGCTATGGACTTTTGGGCGACGGTGGAACATTCTCTGCATTATAAGTATCAGCACCATATTCCTGAGTATATTCAAGATAAGCTGATCAATGCATCGAATGCGATCATTGTTTTAGATCAAGAAATGTCGGCCGTACGGGATGAGATTCTGGATGCTCAGAATTCGTTCCGCATTAAGGCAAATTTAGTTTCGGATATTCTGCACAGTCTTCAAAATCTTTATAAGGTCGGAAATCGCAGAGAGGTGCTGAAGATCCAGGAAGAATTTTATAAAGTATATGAACAGGATGATATAGAGCTTTTGACTCATTTTGGCCATCAGCTGGATATGATCGCGGAAGGACATGGAGCACAGAGCCTGCAGTAATTGCATGTTTTCGTGCTCTTACGCGTCTTTATAGGAGAAAGATAGATGAAGTTACCAGTTTCGTTTGAAGAAACAATGAAACAATGTCTGGGCAGTGAATGGCCGGACTTTAAAAAAACATATGAAGAAATCGGATACTCCGGGATCCGCTATAATTCGTTGAAAATAGATCGGGAGACGTTTCTGTCGGTCAGTCCGGATGTACTGGAAGAAGTACCATGGTGTTCGACCGGATTTTATTATGATGGCAGCAGTCAGCCTGCCAAACATCCGTATTATCATGCGGGACTCTATTATATCCAGGAACCGAGTGCGATGCTGCCGGCTTCGCTGCTTCCTGTGGAACCGGGAGATAAAGTGTTAGACCTCTGTGCGGCGCCCGGTGGAAAGTCAACGCAGCTCGCAGGGAAATTACAGGGGAAGGGCCTGCTCGTATCGAATGATATCAGCGTTTCAAGAGCAAGGGCGCTTGTAAAGAATCTGGAAATGGCTGGTGTGACCAATGCAGTTATCATAAGTGAAAAGCCGGAAAAACTGGCTGCAAAATTGCCTGGTTTTTTTGATAAGATCCTGGTAGACGCCCCTTGTTCCGGAGAAGGAATGTTCCGAAAAAATCCGCAGATGGTAAAAGATTATGAAGAACATGGGCCGGCTTATTATGCAAATTTGCAAAAAGAGATTTTGAATGAGGCGGTGAAAATGCTAAAACCCGGAGGATACCTTTTATATTCTACCTGCACGTTTTCACCAGAGGAAGATGAAGGAACCGCAGCATGGCTTCTGGAACAGGAGCCCTCGTTAAAAATCATCGACAGTTTTTCGTTTGAAGGGCGCGCAAACGGAAGACCGGATTGGATTGGAAGCAAGGAAATGTCTTTGATCAGTGCTTACCGCATGTGGCCGCATCGATTAAAAGGAGAGGGACATTTCGCAGTTCTATTTCAAAAGGAAGATGGTGCGTCCGTCACATATCCGGAAAGAAAAAGAAGCAGGCGTCTGACGGATGAAGCAGGAGAGTTTCTGAACCGAATCCGGTTGGAGGATCAGGGCGGTGTCTATGAAGAAATTGGCGGAAAGCTCTATCTTGTGCCGAAGCAAATGCCGGAATTAAAAGGAATCCGTATTGTCCGTTCCGGACTCTATCTCGGCGATATTAAGAAAAAGCGATTTGAACCGTCTCAGGCGCTTGCCATGGCCGTGAAAAAGGAGCAGTATGACGCCTGTGTTTTGTTATCCTTGGACGATGAACGCGTAATCCGGTATTTAAAAGGAGAAACAATGGAAGCAGAAGGACCGGACGGGATTGTGTTAGTATGTGTAGACGGATATCCGCTTGGATGGGGGAAATTAAACTGCGGAAGATTGAAGAATAAATATGCGGTATCATGGAGATGGATGTAATGAAAGAGGAAATTCGAATAGATAAATACCTGGCGGATATGTCAGTTGGAACGCGTAGCCAGGTAAAGCAGATGATTCGAAAAGGGATTGTGACGGTAAATGGAGAAACGGTAAAAAAACCGGAACAAAAGGTCCGGATACAGCATGATCGGGTAGCGGTCAGCGGCAGGGATATCGCATTTGAGAACGAGGTGTATCTCATGCTTTATAAACCTGCAGGTGTCGTTTCCGCAACGAAAGATCCGAGAGAGAAGACGGTCCTTGATCTGATTCAGGATAAAAAGCGGAAAGATTTATTTCCTGCCGGACGCCTGGATAAAGATACAGAAGGACTGTTGCTGCTGACGAATGACGGAAAACTGGCGCATGAGATGCTTTCACCGAAAAAACATGTAGATAAAGTATATTTTGCATTGATACAGGGAAAAGTGACAACACAGGATCAAGAAGCATTTCGGCAGGGTGTTGATATTGGGGAAGACAAGCTGACGCTGCCGGCCGATCTGAACATTTTAAAATCAGATGATGTTTCAGAAATTGAAATTACGATCCGCGAGGGAAAGTTTCATCAGATCAAGCGGATGTTTGAAGCAGTTAATAAGAAAGTAATATATCTCAGACGGATTTCTTTTGGACCGCTGGAGTTAGATCCGGCTTTGCATCCGGGCGAATACCGGAAATTAACAGAAGAAGAAATCAGACTTATTAAAGGGGAAACAAATGAATAATGCCTTTTTACCAATAACAAAACAGGAGATGGAAGAGAGGGGATGGACGCAGCCGGATTTCGTCTATATTACCGGTGATGCCTATGTCGATCATCCGTCCTTTGGTACCGCGATCATCAGCCGCGTACTGGAGTCCCATGGATTTAAAGTTGCCATTTTGCCACAGCCTGATTGGAAAAAAAAAGAAAGCATCCGGGTGTTCGGAAGACCGAGACTCGGATTTTTAGTCACGTCCGGAAATATGGATTCGATGGTCAATCACTATTCTGTATCCAAAAAACATAGAAAAAAAGATGCTTATACACCGGGCGGGGTTATGGGAAAACGACCGGATTATGCAGTTGTTGTATATTGTAATCTGATCCGGCAGACATATAAAGACGTGCCGATCCTGATCGGCGGAATCGAAGCTTCGCTTCGAAGACTTGCGCATTATGACTATTGGAGCAATAAAGTAAAGCGTTCGATCCTGCTGGATTCACAGGCGGATCTTTTGATGTACGGCATGGGAGAACACTCGGTTGTGGAGATCGCAGAAGCGCTGGACGCCGGTATTGATGTAAAAGACATTACCTATGTTGCCGGTACGGCGTATAAAGCAAAAAATCTCGATACAGTCTATGATTATGAGATGCTGCCCTCTTATCAGGAAATCTGCAGCAATAAAAGAACGTATGCGGAGAGTTTTTATAAGCAGTATACGAATACAGATCCGTTTCAGGCAAAGACATTAGTAGAGCCATATAAAGAAACAGAATATGTCGTACAGAATCCGCCGGCAAAACCTTTGTCTCAGTTGGAAATGGATGATGTATATGCACTTCTGTATACCAAAAAATACCATCCGTCCTATGAAAAACTGGGCGGAGTGCCTGCCATTTCTGAGGTTAAATTCAGTTTGGTCAGCAACAGAGGATGTTTTGGCGGCTGTAATTTCTGTGCCCTGACCTTTCATCAGGGCAGGATCATTCAGACGAGAAGCCATGATTCGATCATCAGGGAAGCAAAAGAGATGACAAATGATCCTGAATTTAAAGGCTATATCCACGACGTCGGTGGACCGACCGCAGATTTCCGACAGCCATCCTGTGAAAAACAGATGGAGCATGGAGTATGTAAAAACAGGCAGTGTCTGTTTCCGACGCCGTGTCATAACTTAAAAGCTGATCACAGCGATTATCTCATATTACTGCGGAAGTTACGAAAAATTCCGAATGTTAAAAAAGTATTTATCCGGTCGGGGATCCGGTTTGATTATGTTATTTATGATAAAAAGAAAGATTTTTTGAAAGAACTGTGCCAATATCATATCAGCGGACAGTTAAAAGTTGCTCCGGAGCATGTTTCGGACAGTGTTCTAAAGAGGATGGGAAAACCGCCGCATGCAGTATATGAACGATTTACGGAAGAATATCGGAAAATGAACGAAAAGCTCGGTATGGATCAGTATCTCGTTCCGTACCTGATGTCATCACATCCGGGATGTACACTGAAAGATGCCGTTGAACTGGCATTGTATCTGAAAAAGATCAATCATATGCCGGAACAGGTGCAGGATTTTTATCCGACGCCATCGACGCTGTCAACGACGATGTACTATACCGGTTTGGATCCGAGGACGATGGAGCCGGTTTATGTGCCGAAATCCCCTCATGAAAAGCGGATGCAGAGGGCGTTGATGCAGTATCGGAAACCGGAAAATTATGAGATTGTAGTGGAAGCGCTGAAAAAAGCCGGAAGATCAGATCTGATCGGATTCGGTCCGAATTGTCTGATTCGTCCGAGAAAAGCAGCAGATGGAAATCAGGGTTTAACAGGAGAAAAACGAGAAAAGACCCGTACAAAGAAAAAAACGATCCGAAACATCCATACAAAAAAAGCAGGAAAGAGGAGACGATAGATGAAACAGATTGCCGTGATCACCGGAGCATCCTCCGGGATGGGAAAGGAGTTCGTAAGACAGTTAGCAGAGAGCCGCAGCAGGCTGGATGAGATCTGGCTGATCGCAAGAAGAAAAGAAGCTTTAGATGAGATACGAAAGGCTCATCCCGATCGGTTTTTCCGTCTTTTGCCATTTGATCTGGAAAAAGAACAGTCGTGGAAGTTGTATCAGGAACAGTTGAAACAAGAACGGCCGATCATCCGGGTGCTCATCAACGCTGCAGGATATGGCGTGATCGGGAATACGGATGAAATCGGTCTGATGGAACAGACCGGTATGATCCGTTTGAATTGCGAAGCTTTAGAAGCGATGACGCAGATTTCGCTTCCGTATCTCAGACGAGGAAGCAGGATCATACAGCTGGCATCTGCATCTGCTTTTCTGCCACAGCCGGGATTTAATGTGTATGCAGCTTCAAAAGCATTTGTTGTCAGCTATTCAAGGGCGCTTGGGAGAGAACTTCGAGCCCGGGGGATCTATGTGACGGCAGTCTGTCCGGGACCGGTGCAGACAGAGTTTTTTGACCGGGCGGAGGCGGTAAAAAAATCGCCGCCTTATAAAAAAGCATTTCGGGCATCCAAAGAGAGAGTTGTTGCAAAAGCACTAAACGATGCAAAGAAAAAACGATCGATGTCTGTGTATGGGGGAGCGATAAATTTGATGAGACTTGGCGCAAAGCTGATTCCTCATGAATGGTTATTGAAAGGTTATCGATAAGATGAGAGAAGTTACGATCATGAAAAATGAAGCCGGGCAGCGACTGGATAAATTGCTTGCGAAGTATCTGGACGCTGCACCAAAGAGCTTTTTATATAAAATGCTTAGAAAAAAGAATATTAAATTGAATCAGAAAAAAGCCGATGGAAGGGAAATTCTCAAAGAGGGTGATATCGTTACGCTTTATCTTGCGGAAGATACGGTGAAAAAGTTTCAGAATGACCAGCCCCAAAAGCAGGAGACCAATCTGCATCTACAGCACTTATATGAGGATGAAAATGTACTTCTGCTCAATAAGCCGGCCGGTTTGTTGTCACAAAAAGCAAGGCCGGAAGATCTTTCGGTCAATGATTATGTTCTGGAACATTACGGAAAAAATGGGATGACATTTAAACCATCGATTTGTAACCGCCTGGATCGAAATACGAGTGGGATTATTGTGGCAGGTATTTCCCTGGAAGGGCTGCAGACGATGGCAAAACTGTTAAAAACAAGAACTGTGCACAAATATTACCTGACGATTGTGAAAGGACGGGTATCTTCGAATCAGAAGATCCGGGGATATTTGCGGAAAAAGAAAGATATGAATATGGTCGTCCTCTCTGATCAAAAAAACGGGGATGGTGTATGGATCGAGACGCAGTATGAGCCGCTTGTGACGGGGAAGGAAGCGTCCCTGCTTAAAGTGTGGCTGATCACCGGACGTACGCATCAGATACGCAGTCATCTGGCTTCGATCGGTCATCCGATTGCCGGAGATTATAAATATGGTGATCGCGCATGGAATGATAGTCTGAAAAAGAGATTCGGGCTTTCTTATCAATTGCTCCATTCTTCGGAACTTGTTTTTCCGGAACAGATGGAACGATGTGCTCAATTGGCCGGGAAAACGGTGAAAGCAGATCCCCCGGAGCTTTTTGTACGTGTTCAGAAGGCACTCGGTCTGACCTTGAAGGAGGGAAGATAGATGGCCGTTTGGAATTCAAGAGGACTGCGCGGCTCGATCCTGGAAGAGATGATTAACTTGACAAATGAAAAATACCGGGAAAAAAAACTTGCCCTCGTACAGAAAATTCCAACTTCAATCCGACCGGTACAATTTGATAAAACGAATCGTCATATCACACTGGCATATTTCGATCAGAAAAGTACTGTGGATTACATTGGAGCGGTACAGGGAATTCCGGTCTGTTTTGACGCCAAGGAATGTGCCTCAGATACCTTTCCGCTGCAAAATATCCATGCGCATCAGGTTGCTTTTATGAAAGATTTTGAGGAGCAGGGAGGTATCAGCTTTTTGCTGATTTATTTTTCGAAGTATGAGAGGTGTTTTTATCTGCGGTTTGAAAAGATGATGGAATTTTGGAACCGACAGTTTTGCGGGGAACGGAAGCACTTCAAATATCACGAAATGGAGCCGGAATTTGAAATTCCGATTAAAAATGCAACATTTATTCATTATTTAGAAACGATCAATCAAGATTTACTTGTTAGAAAAGAAAAAAACTGATATAATCAATAAGATAAGCTATACAATAATGTGGCAGTATGCGTTATCGCACTGACCGATAGAAAGACAAGGTGAAGCTGTTGATTAAAAGTATGACTGGGTTTGGGAGGAGTGAAGTATCTACAGAAACTTGTAAGATGACTGTTGAGATGAAGTCTGTGAATCATCGATACGGGGATATTTCCATCCGCATGCCTAAAAAACTAAGTTTTTTTGAGACCCGGATGAGGGTATTACTGAAAAAATATATCCAGAGAGGGAAAGTGGATGTCTTTGTTACATATGAAGATCTTTCGGAACAGACCGTTGAACTGCGATACAACCATTCAATGGCACAGAATTATCTGGATATGTTAAAACGAATGGAAGAAGAATTCCAAGTTCCAAATGACATTACGGCAACGGTACTTTCGAGATATCCGGAAGTATTTACGTTAGAAGAACAGGAAAGTAACGAAGAGGAACTCTGGGATATACTGGAAGAAGCGGTGATGAAAGCGGTTACCGGCTTTGTGGAGACGAGAAGGGCAGAAGGAGAACACCTCTATCATGATCTGACAGCGAAATTGGATCATATGCTTGAACTCGTTCGGATCATCGAAACAAGGTCTCCGAGTATTGTAGAGGAATATCGTGCAAGATTGGAAGAAAAAGTAAAAGAATTACTGGAGAATAATATCATCGATGAGGGCAGAATCGCTGCGGAAGTAACGATTTATGCGGATAAGATCTGTGTGGATGAAGAAACGGTCCGTTTACACAGCCATATTGAGAGCATGAAAAAAACGCTGCATATGGAAGGAACGATCGGAAGAAAACTGGATTTTATCGCACAGGAGATGAACAGGGAAGCGAATACGATTCTTTCAAAGGCAAATGATCTGGATATTTCTAATACGGCCATTGACCTGAAGACGGAGATAGAAAAAGTAAGGGAGCAGATTCAGAACATTGAATAATTTAGTAAATATCGGATTTGGAAATGTAATGAATGTTGATAAAGTTGTGTCGATCGTCAGCCCGGATGCCGCACCTATTAAGCGAATGGTACAGCAGGCAAAGGATGAGGGAAGAGCGATCGATGCCACGTGCGGCAGAAGAACACGTGCAGTGATCGTAACGGACAGTAATCAGATCATATTGTCTGCCCTGCTGCCTGAGACAATTGTAAATCGTTATCAGGAAAGGTGATATACATATGGAGAAAAGAGGGTCATTAATTGTTATTTCTGGATTTTCCGGTGCTGGAAAAGGAACCGTTGCGAAAAGGCTGGTGAAGGATTATGGATACAGCCTGTCGGTTTCAGCAACGACAAGAGAACCCAGAGAAGGGGAAGTTGATGGTGTAGATTACTACTTCAAGTCAGAGGCTGACTTTAAAAACTTGATCGACTACAATGGGTTTATTGAATATGCCCGCTATGTAGACAATTATTACGGAACGCCCCGTGCGTTTGTCGAAAATGAACTGGGATCCGGACACAATGTGATCCTGGAAATCGAAGTTCAAGGTGCATTAAACATCAAGAGACAATATCCGGATGCGGTGTTGATCTTTATCACAGCGCCAAGCGTGGATGCATTAAAAAACAGGCTTGTCGGACGGGGGACAGAAGATGCTTCTGTAGTTGCAAAACGCATGAAACGTGCTTCGGAAGAGGCAGAGGAGATGATCAATTATGAATACATTGTTGTAAATGATGATCTGGATGACTGTGTTCATACCGTTCATTCGATTGTTGTGAGCAAGCGTTGTGAATTGCAGCAGAACATAGATTTTATAGAAGAAACAAAAGAAGGTTTTAAGCAGATTTAAGTAACAGGAAGGAGAATGAAGAATGTTACATCCATCATATAGCGAATTAATGCAGGTAGTAAACAGCGAAGCAGAATCACCGGAAGAGGCAATTGTTAACAGCCGTTATTCCATTGTGATCGCAACCGCAAAACGTGCAAGACAGATCATTGCCGGAGAAGTACCGCTTACGGATGATTTAAATGAAAATTATGACGTAAAGCCTTTATCCGCTGCAGTAGAAGAACTTGCAACTAATAAAATCCATATTTTACCAGCAGATGACTAGGAAATCAAGAGGATGGCAACATCCTCTTTCGTTTACACAAAAGTAAAAAAATAAAATCTTAACAGATCAGAAAGGACGAAATCATGAATATAACAGAATATGTTAAAGTTGTGATTCTTGGTATTATTGAAGGAATTACGGAATGGCTGCCGATCAGCAGCACCGGACATTTGATCCTGGCAAATGAATTTATCAAATTAAATATGACAGAGCAGTTTATGGAAATGTTTAATGTCGTGATCCAGTTAGGTGCGATCATGGCGGTTGTTGTTTTATATTTTCATAAATTAAATCCTTTTTCTCCGCGAAAAAGATGGAAAGAAAAGATGGATACGATGCAGATCTGGTTTAAAGTGATCATTGCGGTCTTACCATCTGCTATAATCGGCTTGTTATTTGACGACTGGCTGGATGCTCATCTTTATAAACCGTTTATCGTTGCACTGATGCTGATCATCTATGGTATTTTATTTATTGTGGTAGAAAGCAGAAACAGAAAACGCAGACCACATACGCGCGATTTTGACCAGTTAACTTATGGAATGGCGATCGGAATCGGTATTTTCCAGGTACTGGCATTGATCCCGGGTACTTCCCGTTCCGGTGCAACCATCCTCGGAGGAATTTTACTTGGATGTTCCCGCTATATTGCAGCAGAATTTTCATTTTTCCTCGGAATTCCGACGATGGTCGGTGCAAGTCTGTTAAAAATTGTAAAATTCGGTTTTCAGTTTTCACAGACAGAATTGATCGTGCTGCTCCTTGGAATGGCAGTTTCTTTCGTCGTGTCGATTCTGGCGATCAAATTCTTATTAAATTATATTAAAAATAACGACTTTAAAGTATTCGGTGTATATCGGATTGTTCTGGGCGCCCTTGTCATTGCTTACTTTGTGGCAACCGGTCAGAAATTGTTATAGGAAAGGATAAATATGGGAAACGAACAGGAATTTTTAGAAGGACTGCAGGATCTGGTGCGCATCGGTAAGACCAATGGAGATGTGCTGACAGCCGATGAAGTTCGGAGCTATTTTTCGGATGTTGCGCTGAATGAAGCACAGATGGGGCTGATCGCAGCTTATATGTCTGAAAATCAGATTCGCATCGATGGCGTTTTGCCGGCTGTGGATGTAGAATCTGAGGAGGAAGAGCTTTCCTCTGCGGAGGAGCCGTCTGCTGTTTTTCAAATGTACATAGATGAGATGAAAGAAATCACTTCTCTGTATGAGGAAGAAGAAGAAAAGTACTTGGAGCGGATGACACAGGGAGATACAGAAGCGGTCAATCAACTCGTGGAGATGAACCTGGAAGAAGTGGTTAATATCGCTCGTTTATTCCAGGGAAAAGGAATCCAGATGAACGATCTGATTCAGGAAGGAAATCTCGCGCTATTTTGTTCTGTTATGGAATACGAAAAAGAAACACATGGGGATTTCCATCCATATATGCTGGAAAGAGTGCGTCAGGCGATCGAAGATGCGGTTCAGGAGAATACAATGGTGACCAGCGGAGCAAGAAAGATGGCTCGTCTGATCAATCAGATGAACGATCTTGCCACTTCGATAGCAAAAGAATTCGGTCGGGAAGCAAAAGCAGAAGAATTGGCTGAAAAAATGCATCTTTCGGTGGAAGAAGTGAAAGATCTGATGAAAGTATCCCTTGATGCGGTAAATCTATTTGAAAATGAACGTAAATAAAGAAACCGGATAAGGCAGGTATGTTCAAGGGGGGATTTTATGAACATTCGTGAAAAGCAGGAACATAAGGAACAACAGGATTACAGCATTTATGCGTCATTGAGCATGAATTCCAGAGGACGTGCCAAAATGGAAGAGGAGTGCGATATCCGGACCTGCTATCAAAGAGACAGGGACCGGATCCTGCACTGCAAAGCATTTCGGCGTCTGAAGGATAAAACACAGGTGTTTATGTCTCCGAAAGGGGACCATTACCGAACGAGGCTCACGCATACGCTGGAAGTCTCTCAGACTGCAAGGACAATCGCCCGTGCACTTGATCTGAATGAGACATTGACAGAAGCGATCGCTCTGGGACACGATCTTGGACATACTCCTTTCGGACATGCCGGTGAATATGCATTAAACCGCCTGTCCAGTACAGGATTTAAACATTATGAACAGAGTATCCGCGTCGTGGAATTTTTAGAAAAAGATGGACGAGGACTGAATCTGACATATGAAGTAAAAGACGGAATCCGAAATCATTCAACGATCAATATGCCGGAAACGATGGAAGGAAAAATCGTCCGGCTGTCGGATAAAATCGCGTATATCAATCACGATATCGATGACGCGATCCGTGGTAAGATCCTGACGGAGGATGATCTGCCGAAGGAAGAAACAGCTGTTCTCGGGCATACGGTACGGGAAAGGATCAATACGATGATTCGCGGTATTATCCGTGCGAGTGAAGATAAAGATGATATTATTATGGAACCGGAGATCATGACGGCGATGCGCAATCTTCGAAGATATATGTTTGAGAATGTTTATCGGAATTCTGCCTGCAAACGGGAAGATGAGAAGGTTTTTTATATCATTTCCGGATTGTATGATTACTATATGCAGCATGTGGATGCATTGCCGGAATTTTGTCTCAAAAATATTGATCAGGGAACCAGTACGGAAACGGCTGTATGCGATTACATAGCAGGTATGACGGATCATTATGCGATTGAAAAATTCCGAGAGCATTATGAGCCGAAATTCTGGACGGTATGAGCTTTCACCGGTGGAAAGTTTTATTTATAATAAAAAAACGTAAGAAACAATATCGTTTCTTACGTTTTTTCTATGCCGCAGGCCGGACTCGAACCGGCACGATGTTGCCACCGCCAGATTTTGAGTCTGGTGCGTCTGCCAATTCCGCCACTGCGGCTTTTTCGTACCTGTTTATATTATCATTTTTATATGTTGATGTCAACAAAAAATTTAATAAAAATAAATTCTGTTTCAATTAAATGGAATCTCAAATCAGTCGATACTAGCCTCTAAAAATAAGTTATGATATAATGGAAGAACGATTGGAAAGGAACCGATATACATGGAATGTTTTGAAGTAGATACGAAGATAATTTCATATTTAGAAAATACATTGGAAGACGACGAACTGGAAGCATTTTTGGAGCATTTAAATGAATGTGAAGATTGCCGGAATGAAGTGGCGCTCTATTTTACTCTGATCGAAGGGTTAAAACAGATGGATGAGGATGAAATTAAGATTTTTGACTTTCAGGCGGAATATCAAAAACAGCGGAAAGAGAGGCTCCGGGATGTTGTTCTCCGAAGGAAATACCGTTTGTTGACAGACCGCCTTGTCATTCTTTTTGTTGTGGCAATTGTGCTGTTTGGGTTGATTTACGGTTTCTTTCAAAAATATGAAAATGACAGGTACTATCTTGTACAGGAGGATTGTTATGAGCAGCAAATTAGTATTGATTGACGGGCATAGCATTTTGAACCGTGCATTTTATGGATTGCCGGATCTGACAAACAGTGAGGGAAAACATACAAATGCCGTACTCGGGTTCTTAAATATTATGTTTCGTTTTTTAGAGCAGGAATCGGCAACGCATCTGTTGGTTGCTTTTGATCTGAAAACACCGACATTTCGGCATAAGATGTTTGAAGAGTATAAAGGGACGAGAAAACCGATGCCGCCGGAACTGCATGAACAGGTTTCCCTGATGAAAGAAGTCCTGCATGCAATGAATATTCCGGTTATTACAAAGGAAGGATATGAAGCGGATGATATATTGGGAACGCTTTCCAGAAGAGCAGAAGAAGCCGGATATGAAGTGAGTATTATTTCCGGTGACCGTGATCTGCTTCAGCTTGCGACCGATCACGTACAAATCCGGATTCCGAAGACGAAGATGACGGGAACGATCGTAGAAGATTATTATGCGGACGATGTGAAAGAAAAATATCAGGTAACGCCAAAAGAACTGATCGATGTCAAAGGACTGATGGGGGATACGGCTGATAATATTCCGGGAGTCCCGGGAATCGGAGAGAAGACAGCAACAAAACTGATCGTTGCATATCATTCGATTGAAAATGCATATTCTCATATTGATGAGGTGAAACCAAAGCGTGCACAGAATAATTTGAGAGAATATTATGATCAGGCGCTGCTTAGCAAAGAACTTGCGACGATCAAACTGGACTGTGACCTGGATTATTCTTTTGAAGATGCTGTTTTAAATGATATTTATACCGAAGAGGCCTTTCTTCTGCTAAAACAGCTGGAATTTAAATCAATCTTAAAGCGTTTTGACGGAATTGAAGAGCCGGATCCGTTTCCCTGTGAAGTGCGCATGACAAGTAATCTTTCGGAGGCGGAACTTGTATTTTCAGAAGCAGAAGCAGCGGCGAAGATTGGGATCAGCATGATGGAAGACAACGGAACGGTTCTTGGCTGTGCGCTTGCCTATGAAGACGGCAGAGCCGTTTTTCTTCGAGTCGAGGGGTTTTTGACGAAAGATTTTCTGTGCGGAAAGATCAGAGAGCTTTATGAAAAAGCACCGGTCATCGCATCCCTGGACCTGAAACAGCTGCTGTTTTATGTGGACCTGCGGGAGGATATGAACAGTTTATTTGACTGTAAGGTAGCAGCATATCTGCTGAATCCGCTGAAAGATACGTATTTCTATGAAGATATTGCAAGAGATTATCTGCAGCTGATCCTTCCATCCAGATCAGAAATGTTAAAGAAGATGACATGGGAGGAAGCGTTGGATCAGGAAGCGGAGAAAGCATTAAAGGCGATCGGTTATGAAGCATCGATTGCAAGATCGTCCTGTGAGGTGTTGGATAAAGAGTTAAGAGATCATAATATGCAGGAATTGTATGAAAAGATCGAGCTGCCGACGATCTTTGCACTGGCAGATATGCAAAAACATGGTATCCGCGTGGAAAAAGAAGCGTTGAAGCAATACGGGGAACAGCTTGTAGATCAGATTACGGAATTGGAACAGGGGATTTATGCAGAGGCCGGAGAAGTTTTTAATATCAATTCTCCAAAGCAGCTCGGTGTTGTCCTGTTTGAGCATATGGGCCTAAAAGGCGGAAAAAAGACGAAGACCGGTTATTCTACGAGCGTTGATGTTCTGGAGAAACTGACGGGCAAATATCCGATCTGTCAGATGGTATTGGATTATCGCCATCTGACAAAATTGAAATCAACTTATGCAGAAGGCATGTATCCGTATATTCAGGAAGATGGCAGGATCCATGGAAAGTTCCATCAGACGATCACGGCAACAGGCCGGATCAGCAGTACCGATCCAAATCTTCAAAATATCCCGGTGCGTATGCCGCTTGGACGTGCCATCCGAAAGGTGTTTGTGCCGGAAGAGGGGTTTATCTTTGTCGATGCGGATTACAGCCAGATCGAACTTCGTGTGCTGGCGCATTTTTCCGGAGATCCCGCATTGATCCAGGCATATAAAGAAGGAAAAGATATTCATGCGTCAACAGCATCGGATGTATTTGGTATTCCGTTAGAAGAGGTGACGCCGGGACAGAGACGCGATGCCAAGGCGGTAAACTTTGGAATTGTATATGGGATCAGTGCTTTTGGATTGAGCCAGGATTTAAATATTTCAAGAAAACAGGCGCAGGATTATATTGATAAATATTTTGCAACGTATCCGGGAGTAAAAGCATTTTTGGATGAGGCCGTTCGGAAAGCAAAAGAAGAAGGATATGCGGAAACGATGTTTCACAGGATCCGTCCGGTACCGGAATTAAAATCGAGCAATTTTATGCAGCGAAATTTTGGAGAGCGTGTTGCAATGAATTCACCGATCCAGGGAACTGCGGCGGATATTATTAAGATCGCAATGGTCAATGTGAATATGAGGTTAAAACGGGAAAACAGAAAGTCACGAATGATCTTGCAGATTCATGATGAGTTGTTGATTGAGACGAGCATCGATGAAGTGGATATTGTGAAACAGATTTTAACAGAAGAGATGATCTCAGCGGCAGAGCTTTCGGTACCGCTTGTGATCGATATTAATACCGGCAGCAGCTGGTATGAAGCAAAATAAGAAAAGAGGAGCAAAAGTGAAAGTAATCGGAGTGACTGGCGGGGTCGGTTCTGGTAAGAGCGTTGTTTTGTCAATATTGGAGAAAGACTATCATGCCGAAACGATCCTGGCTGATCTGGTTGCACATGATCTGATGCAACCGGGAGGAAAAAGTTATGAGGATATTGTAGAAGCGTTTGGTGACGGTATTTTAAATGACGATGGAACAATCGACCGGGTAAAATTGGGCAATATCGTGTTCCATGATGCAGAAAAACTGCAGAAACTTAATGCGATCACACATCCGAATGTAAAAGAAGAGATTAAAAATCGAATTCAGAAGATCAGAGAGCAGGGAACTGCTTCGATGATCTTACTGGAGGCAGCACTTCTGATCGAATCCGGATATGAAGATGTCTACGATGAACTCTGGTATATCTATGTCGACCGGGAAACGAGGTACCGTCGTCTGCAGGAAGGAAGGGGCTATACGAGAGAAAAAACCGATTCTATCATGCAAAAACAGCTGACGGAAGAGCAATTCCGGAAATATGCAGATGTTGTTATTGATAATTCCCATAGTATAGAAGAAACAAAACGGCAAATTCGGAACATTTGCGGATAGAACAAACAGATATCCTGTGGTATACTATAGCAGACGTAAATTAACAAAGGAAGATAGATTATGAGACTGACAAGTATTGCGAGTGGAAGCAGTGGAAACTGTATTTATGTCGGAAGCGACGAAGCGAATATCCTCGTAGATGCCGGAATCAGCGGAAAGCGGATTGAAAATGGATTAAAAGCTCTGTCGGTGGATCCGAAAAGCCTGGATGGGATTTTAGTGACGCATGAGCACGCAGATCATATTGCAGGCCTTGGCGTGATGGCAAGGCGCTACAAACTGCCATTGTATATGACAGAAGAAACGGCGAAAGCGGTGATTCATACAAAATCTGTCGGAAAGATCGATCCGGATCTGTTCGAAATGATCCGTCCGAACCATCCGTTCAAGATTAAGGATCTGTCGATCGATGCAACCTCGATCTGGCATGATGCAGCAGATCCGGTCTGCTACAGCATTGAATGCAAAGGGGTAAAGGCATCGGTCGCAACAGATATGGGAAATTATCATGAAGAAATCGTTGAAAAAACAAAGGATTCGGATATTTTATTTGTAGAAGCTAATCACGATATTAATATGCTTCAGGTTGGGCCTTATCCGTATTACCTGAAGCAGCGGATCCTGAGTAACCGGGGACATTTGTCGAATGACAGGACCGCCCAGTTTTTAGGGGATATCATATCAAAAAACACGCGGGAAGTCTTTCTCGGGCATTTAAGCAAGGAAAACAACTATTCCGAATTGGCCTATGAGACCGTTCGGTTATCTCTGATAGAGCAGGGAGTTCTGCCGGATGAATTTCATTTTCATTTACAGGTTGCAAAGAGAGATGAAGTTTCCGGGTTGGCAGTTATAGATAAAGAATAATACATAACGTGCCTCTGGCACGCACTCTAGGAGGGTAAAGATGAAAAAGACAGTTATTACAGTGGTTGGAAAAGACAGCGTAGGTATTATTGCTAAAGTATGTACCTATTTGGCAAATAATAATATTAATATTCTGGATATTTCCCAGACGATCGTCAGCGGGTATTTTAACATGATGATGATCGTAGATACGAATGAATCCGCAAAGACAGTTTCGGATGTTACAAATGAACTGGGTCAGATTGGAGAAGAAATCGGTGTGTTGATTCAGGCACAAAATGAAGATATCTTTAATATGATGCACAGAATCTAATCCGGAGGATCGACTATGATTAATATTAATGAAGTAATTGAAACAAATAAGATGATTACCGAGATGAATCTGGATGTTAGAACGATCACGCTCGGAATTAGTCTGTTAGATTGTACGGCAGACACTTTAGAAAAAGTCAAGGAAAATATTTACCGCAAGATCACAGTTACTGCAAAAGATCTTGTAAAAACGGGAAAAGAAATTGAGAAGGAATATGGTATTCCGATTGTAAATAAAAGAATTTCGATCACACCGATCGCGCTGGTCGGCGGCCATGTATGCAAAACTTCGCATGATTTTGTAGAAATTGCCCAGGTGCTGGATGCGGCTGCGAAAGAAGTCGGTGTTAACTTTATCGGCGGATATTCCGCACTTGTAAATAAAGGAATGACAGAGGCAGACCGCCTTTTGATTGAATCCATTCCGGAAGCTCTGGCAACGACGGAACGCGTCTGCAGTTCGGTCAATGTTGGTTCGACGAAAACTGGCATCAATATGGATGCTGTCCGCCTGATCGGAGAAAAGATCAAGGAAACGGCAGAATTAACAAAAGAAAATGACAGTCTCGGCTGTGCGAAATTTGTTGTATTTACGAATGCACCGGATGATAATCCGTTTATGGCAGGAGCTTTCCATGGCGTTACAGAAGCCGATAAGATCATCAATGTCGGTGTTAGTGGTCCTGGTGTTGTAAAACGGGCACTGGAAACAGTCCGCGGAGAGAGTTTTGAGGTGCTCTGCGAGACAATTAAAAAGACAGCATTTAAAGTTACCCGTGTTGGCCAGCTTGTTGCAAGAGAGGCATCCAGACGCCTGGATATCCCATTTGGCATTATCGATCTTTCTCTGGCACCGACACCTGCGATTGGCGACAGTGTGGGAGAGATCCTTGAGGAGATTGGACTGGAATATGCCGGAGCTCCGGGAACGACCGCTGCACTTGCTTTATTAAATGATCAGGTGAAAAAAGGCGGTGTTATGGCATCCTCTTATGTCGGAGGCTTAAGCGGCGCATTTATTCCTGTCAGCGAAGATCAGCGTATGATTGATGCAGTAGAAGCAGGAGCTCTGACTCTGGAAAAATTAGAAGCGATGACATGTGTATGTTCGGTTGGACTTGATATGATCGCAATTCCGGGGAAAACGAGTGCTGCAACGATTGCCGGTATTATTGCGGATGAAATGGCACTGGGAATGGTTAACCAGAAGACAACCGCTGTCCGCCTGATCCCTGCGATTGGCAAGGATGTTGGGGACACGGTAGAATTCGGCGGATTGCTGGGATATGCTCCGATCATGCCGGTAAACCAGTTTTCCTGTGAAAAATTTGTAAACCGCAAAGGAAATATTCCTGCACC
This sequence comes from Candidatus Fimousia stercorigallinarum, assembly GCA_018715775.1. Taxonomy (GTDB): domain Bacteria; phylum Bacillota; class Clostridia; order Lachnospirales; family Lachnospiraceae; genus Fimousia; species Fimousia stercorigallinarum. Next base: position 45,044 of record DVKZ01000002.1, read on the forward strand.
AATTCACAGCTTTAAAAATTAGGAATCCTTTGTGATCTGATCAATGAACCAGGTGAAATTTTTTCTCATACGAATGAGAAAGGTGCCTTTTTCATCGAATCCAAAGGTTTCTGTCAGAAAATCAGAACGCCCCGTATAGGCTGCAGCCTGTACGAGGGCGTTTTTTTCTGCTTCATCCGCCAATAGGAAATTGGCAGATGCAACTCCACAAAATAAAATAATGGAACATAAAATTCTCAGTTTGAGTCCATCGAGATAATGAAAATCAGAATTCATAAAGAGTCAACCTGTTTTTTAACAGTTTATTCAGCCAGGATCGCTTTATGATAAACTTTTTTCCCTTTTTTGATGACAATGCCATCTTTTAACTGAGCCTCTGAGATCATAACGGTATTCATATTGATCTTTACACTATCTACGGATACGCCGTTTTGCATGATCAGTCTTCTTGCTTCTGATTTTGTCTTAACAAGACCGCATTTCATCATTAAATCCATCATATTGATCTGTCCATCGGTCAGATTGGAAACAGAGATCTCTGTTGTCGGCATATCGGCGTCATCGCCACCGCCGCCGAATAAAGAATGGGATACTTTTTTCGCTTTTTCGGCTTCCTCTTTGCCGTGAACAAGCGCTGTTAACTCATACGCCAGGATTTCTTTCTTTTCATTAATGCGGTTATCCGGCCATGCTTCCATCTCCGCAATCTCATCCAGAGATAAGAAAGTGAGCATCTTCAGGCACTTCATAACGTCAGCATCGTCAACGTTTCTCCAGTACTGGAAGAAATCAAACGGACTTGTTTTTTCCGGATCAAGCCATACTGCTCCGCCGACGGTTTTTCCCATCTTCTGGCCTTCGCTGTTTAAAAGAAGTGTGATCGTCATTGCATAAGCATCACTAGATGTTTTTTTGCGGATCAACTCGGTTCCGGCTAACATGTTACTCCACTGATCGTTTCCGCCAAACTGCATGTTACATCCGTAATGTTCATGTAAATAATAGAAATCGTAAGCTTGCATGATCATGTAGTTAAATTCAAGGAAGCTTAAGCCTTTTTCCATTCTCTGTTTGTAACATTCTGCACGGAGCATGTTATTAACAGAGAAGCAGGCGCCAACTTCACGAAGTAATTCAACATAATTTAAGTTCAAAAGCCAGTCGGCATTATTTACCATGATCGCTTTGTCTTCACCGAATTCGATAAAACGTTCCATCTGTTTTTTGAAACATTCGCAGTTATGATTGATCGTTTCGGTCGTCATCATAGACCGCATATCAGATTTACCGGATGGATCGCCGATATGTCCGGTTCCTCCTCCGATTAAAACGACCGGTTTATTCCCTGCTTCCTGAAGGCGTTTCATCAGGCACAATGCCATAAAGTGACCGACATGAAGAGAATCCGCGGTTGGATCAAATCCGATATAAAAATGTGCTCCTCCATTGTTGATCAGATCCCGGATCTCCGGTTCATCCGTTACCTGAGCGATCAGGCCTCTTTCTTGCAATTCTTCATAAATTCCCATATGTGTGTTCCTCCTTTGATTGAAATACATGTTTCAGAGGGCGATGTATCTTTCTGAATAGAATAAAAAAGCCTCTGTTCCTGTTGTTCAGGAACAGAGGACGATAAGTCATAATATCGCGGTACCACCTCTGGTTCAAGTATTCCTCACGAAATACTCCTCATGATGTGCTATCACACACCGTACGCTGTATCGGGCGTACCCGTCTGATCCTAGTAAGAAATCCTGTTCAGACCAGCAGCTCCGGAATGTATTCAAACAGCATGTCTCTATCCTTACACCAACCGGATAGTCTCTGAAAAACAAATTCTGTCCTACTCGTTTCCTTCAACGCTTTCACATGAAGCGATTATAGCATAAAAGAGGAAGAATTGTAAAGAGATAAATGATAGAAATCAGCCGTTGATGATCCTGCCGTCAATGGAGATGGTCACAACCTGCCATGGCAGCTGTTTTTGGCTATTTTGAATAGCTATTTTGGCTGCCTGTTCTAAGCCGCCGCAGCATGGAACTTCCATACGAACGATCGTAACGCTCTTAACGTCATTTTGAGTGAGGATTTCTGTCAATTTTTCACTGTAGTGAATGGCATCTAATTTTGGGCAGCCGACGAGTGTCACGCGTCCATGGATAAAATCCTGATGAAAATTCGCATATGCATAAGCAGTACAGTCCGCAGCGATCAAAAGATCTGCGTTTTGAAAAAAAGGTGCACGAACCGGAGTGAGTTTGATCTGGACCGGCCATTGGCGGAGTTCGGATGCAGAAACCGGTTTTTTATTTGCCAGGACAGCCGATTCGTCATAGGCAGCTGCTTCGCGTTCTTCAAAAGTAATCGCGCCTGTCGGACAGGTTGGAAGACAGTCTCCTAATCCATCACAATAGTCGTCACGCAGAAGTTTTGCTTTTCCACCGATCATTCCGATCGCACCTTCATGACAGGCTTTGGCGCAGGCACCGCAGCCGTTACATTTTTCTTCATCAATATGAATAATTTTTCGAATCATAGATATTCCTACCTTCCTTTTCTTGACTTTGTATGATCATTATAATAAGATAGAAAAAAATTGTATGTTGTTAAACCAACAAAAGGAGGATCAGTTGAAGTTTGAGCAAATAAAATCAATGGAAATTTTTAAAAATATCACAAAAAATGAATTCCTGGAGATGACGAAACTGCCGGCTTTTCAGGAACGCTGTTACCAGAAAGACGAAACAATCCTTCTTGCAGGCGATACGACACAGGAAATCGGACTTTTACTAAGTGGAAACGCACATATCGAAAGCAATGATCTGTGGGGGAACAAAAGTATTTTAAGTGATATTATTCCCGGAGAGATCTTTGCAGAAGTATATGCTTTTTTGGGAACAGAGCCCCTGCGCGTAGATGTGGTTGCAAAAAAGGAATCCAAAGTGCTGTTTCTTCATATCGGTCATCTGCTTCAGGATTCTTATTTGGATCAAAGCTGGTATGTGAAGTTAAATCATAATCTGCTCGCACTGCTGGCGAAAAAAAATTTAATCCTTTCCGATCGGATTTTTTATACATCTTCGAAAAGTATCCGCGGCAGATTATTGTCTTATTTTTCTGCACAGGTGATGAAAAAGCAGAGCCGGGAGTTTGATATTCCGTTCAATCGACAGCAGCTGGCCGACTATCTGGGGGTAAACCGGAGCGCACTTTCTCATGAACTTGGTAAAATGCAGGAAGAACAGCTGATCGAATTTAAACGCAATCATTTTGTTATAAAAGAACTTGATGTTTACGAAATGGAGGAAATGTGATGAAACAAAGATCCCTTCTTTACATATTGCTGTTTTTGATAATCATAGGTACATCTTTCATATTGAGTGGATGCGACGGACAGATTTCGGAAGATGACCTTTCGTCATTCATCCAAACAGCCTTGAATGATATTTTAAATGACGGTGAAGAGACGACGGATATGGACATGGAAGCAATAACGGAGAATGAAGAAGTACAGGGTGAAAATGAACGGTTTTCCGGAGATATGCGCTTTTATTATGAGCAGCTTTCTGCAGAAGAACAGGATGCCTATGATACGATTTACGATGGAATACAGAAGTTCGAACAGGAAATCGATCTGAATCTGTCGGATGAGGAGGTGATCCATCGGGTATATCGGGCGGTCCTCAACGATCATCCGGAAATATTCTGGTGTGATAACAGTTATCAATTCAGCAGAAGGCAATTGATTTTTACAACATATTCGCTGCTTCCGCAGTATCTTTTTTCGCAGGAAGAAATGGAAGCGAAACAGGAACAGATCGAAGAAGCGGTTCAAGATAGTCTTTCAGGGATTTCTGCGGATGCATCGGATTATCAGAAAATCCTGTATGTCTATCGTTACCTGATCGAACAGACGGATTATGATGTAGCTGCTGTCCGCGAAAACAGGGTAGGTGAGGATCAAAATATTGACAGTGTCTTTTTGAACAGGAAATCCGTCTGCGCGGGTTATGCGCGGGCAACGCAATATTTGTTAAATGAACTGGATGTCTTTTGCACATATGTCGAAGGAACTGCAACTGAAAGAGGAGATGCTCATACGTGGAATATTGTGCAGTGTGATGGAGATTATTATCATGTCGACACAACATGGGGAGATCCTGTTTTCTCAGGAGAAGTTCCGGATACGATACCGGAATCGGCAAGGATCAATTATAATTATTTATGCTGCAACGATGAACAGATTTTCCGCACACATACTTTGGATACGGAATATGGTTTTTCTTTTCCGGAATGTAACAGTCTGGACTGGAATTATTATGTCGTAAATGATCAGTATTATGATCATTATGACAGCGATGAGATCTGGTCTGTGATCGAAAATGATATCGCACGGCAGCAAACGGTTTCTGTGTTTAAATTTTCCGATGAAACCGTTTACCAACAGGCAAGGGATCAGATCATCGATGAATATACGAGAGACGGCATGACCCTGATCCAGAGGCTGTATCGGAGGGGAACGATCAGCTGCTACCATTCTGACAATGAAGATGAGACTTTGATACAGATCTTCTGGCAATATTGATAAACTATTATGGTGTGATAGAGCCACCTGTCCGGCTTTTAAAGTTTATACATATAACCAGAACAGCCATGAATAAAGCGACAGAAAGACCTGTTATAATAGCACATGAAATCTCACTATGATACGGATATAGTATAAACGCAAGGATACTTTCGAAAATGATGATGGCAATAGCCTGTTTTTTCGCTTTTTGCCTTTTTTCATTTGATGCAGGGTGATTTACATGTATAATAGGAGCGTAATAAATGGCGATCATCAATGCGAATGCCGTTATTATGAAAAATCCCAGAGGATATAAGATGGTCCATATGGGAATGATAGAGAGACTGATGATTCCGGCTGTGATTCCTATTAAAATACACCGTGCATGGGTGGGAGCATGGTAGCCACCCAAAAAAATACGGACTGCAGAAAAGCTCATACACCATATAACCATATACATGGTTTTATGCATAAAAAATCCGCAGATGAACAGTAAGATATCTGAAAGTAATTCATTAGTCAGGCATTCTATGCCGTAAGCATATACATTCTCCTGTGCCGGATTGCTTCCGTTTTGAATCAGCCAGGTCGACAGATGTTTTGAAAATCTTTTGATCATACTATAGTGCCCTCCGTTCCTGCATCAGGGAAATGAGATCCTGCTGCATTTTTTTTAAATACGTCCTTCCGATAGGAACTTGTTCCTTGTTGGAAAGAAGAATCGTTGTGTTATTCATATATTCAATATGTGCCAGGTTCACAATCACGGTACGGTGGCATTGAACAAACGGTTCCGGAAGGGTCTTCAGAAGGTTCCGGAGTGTCTGGGGAACAGAATAACATTGATCTCCAGTGATAAGTTCCGTAGAATGATTCCGACTGGTAAAATACAGGATATTCCGGTAAGGTACCTGAATGACAGAATTCCGGGTACGATAAAAGAAATAACTGCCGGAATGCTTTTTCAGGACATGATCCATACAGCGGCTGATCTTTTCATAAGCAGCTGGTTTTAGCAGATAATCCAAAGCGTGGACAGGATATCCATCAAAAACATAATCCTGAAAATTGGTCAGAAAGACCAGATCACCGTCATAGGATTCAGAGCGGAGGGCTTTTGCAACATCAATTCCATTTTCTCCATGATCCAGTACAATATCGATAAAAATAACAGCATAATATTTTTGGTGGATGAGTTGATATAATTCAGCTGCTGAGCAGACAGTGTCAATCATCAGACTACAGCTTCTGTTATTCTGCCATTGATAAAGTAATTGTATCAGATGTTCCGTATAGATTGTTTCATTTTCTAAAATACAACAGTTAAGCTTCATGTTGATCTCCTTTTATAAATTGTTTATCCTGAAGCGGCAGTACGATGATAATATGAAAAGACTCCTTTTCCGGGGAAATCTTCATAAATCCCTGTGCTTCAGATGTGATCTGCTCGATTCTTTTCAGTCCGATGCCATGGCTGGAGCTGCGTTTCGTGCTTCTTATACGGTTATTATGATCATAATGATAAATGCCGGAGGAACTGTTTGTCATATCGATATATAAAAACTGGTTATAGGGCTTTATTTCCAGATGGATATATTTTTTGGAGTCCGGATCCTGACTGGAACAGGCTTCGATCGCATTTTCCAGAAGATTCCCCATTAGAGAAGTCAGTTCCAGGTTGTTCAGAGGAACGAGATCCGGCAGAAAAATGTTGTGGGTAAAAGCAATCCCCAAAGACTGGAGCCGGGAAAGTTTACTGGTCAGTACAGCGTCCAGCACGTTGTTTCCTGTCTGGATCTGCCAGCTGCTCTGCTTCATCTCTGCATGAATCGAATTCAGATAATCCAAAGCAGAAGGGATATTTTTCTGCTGCAGCATGATCTCCAGTACAGAAAGATGGTGCATGAAATCATGTTTCCATGTTCTCAGCATTTGGTTGGTGTTGCTTAACAATTCAAATTGTTGCTTTTCAAACTGCTTCTGGCGGTTTTTTTCAATTAAGCCAAGATTCTCCTGATAGAGGATTCCAATATAATAAAACAAAAAAATAGATAAAAAGAGAACCGCCAGGATCAGAAGAATGGATAAAAACAACCGTCTGGAGATTGCAGCAGAGAAGTCGTTCAGCTGGATTAGCAGATCCAATAGAACTTCTGAACTAACGATGCCGGCTATCACGATCATAAGCCAGAAGATCTGGATAAACCAGGGAAAAATAAAATCATGGGTATCTCTTCTGATAAGCAGTAATACACAGCAACAACATATAAAAAGATAGAAGAATGTCATTATAATGCTGAAAGGATATTCCATGAGAATATTCCAGTCTTCCCGGATGAAAACGTGGCCAAGTACCATGGTAAGGGTGTCTGCAAGGACGGTGATTACCGGATAGGTGCAGCCCCAGAATATGGATCTGGCAGGAGAATCCATGCTCAGGATTAAAGCGATCACAGAGTTGATCCCTAAAGTGACCGCCATGCGGAAACTGTCATTAGACATGAATTGGTTCATGCAGGTAACAGCAAGGACCTGTATGATAAAGGAGGATAAAATTAACAAAGCATTGGATTTGAACTGTAGTTTTCTGGAAAGCAGCAGATAAATCAGCAGGCCTTCGATGGAATTAACCAGAAGATCAAAAAGGACATGTATCATGGAACTCATAAATCTCTACCTCCGTTTCTTTACTCTATACATAGGATAGCATAGAAAGAAAAAGAAATCTACAGGTGGCGTATGTAGTTCACGCGCCTGAGAATACAGTTCACGCAGGTTTTATTGACTTTCAAAAAATACATGATATTTTAAAAATATAGTATTGTTGGTATTGAGATTATTCAGAAGGAGGATATTCAGGTGAAAAGCAAAGTGATTCGGATTATGTCAAATTTATTTATTTTTGCAGCAATGGTTTTTGCGACGGCGCCTTGTAATGGAAAGTGGCATGAACCAGAGGTACCGGTTGAGTTAAGAGAGAATTTGTAAATCGAAATCTATACATAGCAAATATGAGCTGATCAACATCTGATTGGGTTAATGTAATGTATAGATAATAGAAGTGTATCAAATGAGATGGGTAAAGTAAGTTCAGAAGGGAGAAAATGAAAATGAAAAAATTATTAACAGGATGTTTAACTTTAATTATGGTATTATCGATGTTTACGCCATGTTTTGCAGCAAAAAAAGTCACTCTGACGACAGATCAGTATTGGAATAACAGTGATGCCTTAACAGCAAAAGAAGTTGCATTTAATGGCAATACATCAAAAAATAATCCAAGAGATGTGTGGTTTATAGCAGAATATAAAAATAGTACAGGCTGGCATTATAATACTAAGAAAAAAATAGCAGCTGGAAAACAATGCCCGACATTAAATTCCGATGTACTCAGTAGGAGAAAATGGCGTTTGCAGCTGAACCCATATGGAACGGATACGACTGGTTGTATTGCACATGGAAAAATATGGATTGTAACAGAATAAAATTACAGTCGGAGGTATACAGATGCTGAGGATACTAAAAAATACCATCACTGTGTATGCAAGGTCAGCACTGTTGCTGCCGTCCACGATGATATTATATCTCTATTCTATTCATTTTGCAGTGCAATATCATGGATATCCGCTTGAGGGGAGCGTGCTCACTGCTCAGTTGCGGCAGGTGCTGCAGCTGTCTCTCTATCTGTTCGTGGCGGTGGTGTTTTTATCATATGAATTTAGTATGAAGTTCCGTCACAATGGGATGGATGAAGTAGCGGCAGGGACGGGATTAGGGAAAAAAGGGATCCCGTTGGCATGTGTGTTCCTGACGATGACGTTGTGGAGCCTTGTGTTTACAGTAACACTTGCCATTTGTGCGGTTTCAGGCTATCTCCATTATGGCATCCGGGATCCGGGCAGGGAATATATCATCCATATCCTGCAGAATGCAGCGGTCAACGTTTTTCTCGTCATGGAACTGGGGATCCTGGCCGGTCTGCTGTTCTCAAAGATCAGGAACCGGATTCCGGCATATGCAGGGATGATGCTCATCGCATATCTGGTATCACCATATCCGGAGAGGATCGCAGATGCGCAGTGCATGGCTGGAAACCTGGAACATAACATCTTCCCGCTCGTAGAACTGTTTGGGATTCTGCCTTCCGTCCGTACCGGATTCGATGCGAACCCTGCGTTTGGGGAATCCCTCTCTCCGGCGAGGATATCCCTGATTTTTTTCTGGTCTGCAGCCATCCTTTTCCTGCTCTGTCTTCCTGTCAGGCGGAGAGCGGGAAGGCTGTGGGCGGGTGTCTGCGTGGCTGCAGCAGCTATCTGTTTTGGTTCTTACGCGGCTCCTGTTTCAGATGTCAATATGGACAGCAACCCGGATCATACGATGGCTCATGACCAGTATTATTATGAATTTCCGGGGACAGCAAGGACGAAGAAGGCAGCAGGCGGATATGAGATCACGGCATATGACATGGATCTTGAGATACGGCGGGTCCTGGAGGCGGATATCATGATGGATGTTGACCGGAGCATGGAGGAATATAAAATGACCCTGTACCATGGATACCGTGTAGAAGGAGCATGGGATCAGGACGGCAGAGAAATGGATGTCACGCAGGACGGAGATTACCTGTCCATAAAAGCAGGAGGAGGGGATGTCTCCAGGATCCGCCTGTCTTACAGCGGATATAGTGCGGCCTATTATTCCAACAGCCAGGGCATCTACCTGCCGGGGGATTTTGCCTGGTATCCGCGTGCCGGATATATCCCGCTGCACGATGATGAGAAGATGGCGATGAGATCGTGTTTTGTGGATGCAGATACCGGGTTCTGCATGGATATCTCATATGGTGGGGAAATCCATACGAACCTGGAAGAGGGGGAAGATGGGTCATATGCAGGGACGTGTGACGGTCCGACGATCCTCGCGGGATTTTATAAGGAAAAGGAGTTCGGGGACGGGAACCGTCTGGTCTACTGTTACCTGAACGCAGAATGTTATGCAGAGGGCGGTCTGGATGAGATCTGCCGGGAAGATGAAAAAGCGCTGGAAGAGATGGGGAAGGAAGGCGTTACGATCTTTATGGTACCGAATGTCAATCAGATGCGGAACCGGGACGTCGGGGAACGGCAGATCCTGGTGCGGAACAGCCCGTGGATATAGGAGGGACGATATGCTGGAAGTAAAAGATGTGGTAAAGAAGTTCCGACGGCGTACCGTATTGGACGGGATCAGTTTCTGTATGGACAGAGGGACCTATGGTCTGCTGGGTGCGAACGGGGCGGGGAAGACGACACTGATCCGGTGCATCACCGGATTGTACCGCCCGGACAGCGGGACAGTATCCTGGAACGGGGAAGATACCGGCAGGCCGGGAAAGTTCCAGGACTCGCTCGGGTATCTGCCACAGAGGCTGGACGCCCTGAAAGATCTGAAAGTAAGGGAATACCTTAGATATTTTGCAGAGCTTAAGGGAGTGGATCCGGTACTTGCTAAGAAGGAGATCCCGGAGATGCTGGCGCTGCTGGGACTGGAAGAAAAGGCGGGGAGCAGGGTCTGTTCCCTGTCCGGAGGGATGATCCGCAGACTCGGCATCGGGCAGGCATTGATGGGACGGCCGGAGATCCTGATCTTTGATGAGCCGACGGCCGGGCTGGATCCGGAAGAGAGGCTGCGGTTTAAGAACATTATCGCAGGACTGCCAGAAGATACCATTACATTGATCTCGACCCATATCGTCAGTGATATCGAAGCGCTGTGTGATAAGGTGATCGTTATGGAGAAGGGAAGGGTCAAAGGGGTATTTTCGCAGGAGGAGCTCTGCAGGCAGGCAGAAGGTAAGGTATATGATATCGCAGCAGGACAGATGGGGGATATCCTTGGCAGTTACCGTCTGGTACGAGAATACCGGGACGACAGCGGGGGAAGAATCCGATTCCTGTCCGGGGAGCCGCAGAGATGGAAGCCGGAGACACCGGCATTAGAAGACGGATACTTATGGATGGTATCGGAAAGGAGTACGACGTGAGGAGCACGATCAGACGATGTTGGCCGCTGTTCCTGCTCTCGTTCGCGGTTAACGGCATACTGATTCCGGGGATGGTGCTGTCAACTTACTGTGCTTTTGGAGTTTCCGGGGAGACACGCAGGGTGATCGTGGTGTTCGGACAGTACTTGACTCCGCTCCTGGCTGGCTGGTGCGCTTTTTTTGTGCTCACGCCATATATTGACAGCGACGGGAATGAGATCTTTTATATCTGGAAACGGTCCAAGGCAGGGGAAGTGGTGGGGGCTTTCGTCTGTTATCTGGTGACAGCTGCTGTCCCGTATCTATTATACGGGCAGATCTTTTCCGGGATGGCAGCGGAATGGCTTCGGATCATGATAGAAAGTTTTCTGTTCATGGCACTGGTCTATTTTCTGGCATTTCTGGTCAGGAGGATGGCACTGGTGATGATACCGGTCATATGTTATGCGTTTGCATCGGCATTCTACCGGGGAGAGGATGTCCCGTTCTATCTGTACTATGATGTACATGCGGCTGACCCAGAGCTGCTCCTGGATCATTATCTTCCATTGACGGCGGCAGCAGCCGTGTTATTTCTGGCTGGGGTTCTTTTGAACCTGAAAATGGAACGATACAAGTAGCAGTGAGCGGGACTGTTTTGAAGAGTCTGGTGACGGACGAGATGAATACACATGAACGAAAGGATTTACCCTGGATTATTCATGGCACAGCCGTGAAAGTGACTGAAAGCCGCATAGTTACCGAATTTGTTGAATAAAAAAGAGACATCTTCGATAAGTTCCGGGGTTATCATAACCTGAGCTTATCGAGCTGTCTCTTTGTTTTTTTACTTTATAGGAAATTTCGATTTTTAAGGAATTAAAAAAAGCAAGAGTCCATCGAACATATGTTAAATAAACTCTTGCTTGAGCAGGGCGATAAGACAACACGGGTTAGAAGATATAAAAACCTTCTACGCCAGCCTCGTCATCAAACAAATCATCTTCATTTAAGAAATAATCCATATCAAGAAGATCATCCTTGCTCATACGGCGAATGTCCTCGGATGTCATTCCTTCCGGTGGATTATCCATACATTTTTTGCGCAGTTTCTCTGTTTGTGGGTTCATACGCAAAGCCTCCTTTGAAAGGAGTATACCACAGGAATGAGATATAAGGAAGTCATGAAGATGACCGCCTTCCACGAGAACGGGACATAGCCAAAAGCAGAGAGGATGGCAGTACGCCACTGATTAAAGCTTCTGTAGATGTGATGCTTTTCACGGGAGATAACCCTGTGAAGTTTTTTATCTATTTCCCGGTGTCGCGCATAAAGACCACCGCAGACTTCCATGTCTACTGCAGAAAAAGAAAAAAGGTTCTTTACGCCCGTAGACAGACTCCCAATATCTACGGCAAAAAAATAAAAAAGTCAAGAAATACAAAGAAAAAAGGAGCAGAAAACCGCTTAGCAGAAGGAGCGCTTCCAAAAATCCAGACAAGGGGTTTTTGCGTCCTAAAATAAGGGATACAAAAGGAAAGAGACAGCCCACGGGAGAATTCAGTTCTTAAAAAAGCCCGAATTCTCTGGGATTGCCTCTTCCCTGTATGTTAAGGGCTAAAAATCGGTATCATAACCGGAGCTTATCGGGCCGTCTCTTTGTTTTTACACCGGATAAGTGCCGTTTTCTTTATCACCTAATTTCGGATCAATTCCGTCTTCCTGTGCAGCGCGGTATTTGAAATAATCCATGGCAACTTGTGGGAACAGTGCGTAAGATAAAACATCTTCTTCCTGTTCTGACCAGATTTCCATTTCGCTTTTCAGTTTATCCAGTTCCGGTTTCAGAAGATCAGCCGGACGACAGGTGATTGGCTGTTCATTTCCGATAACTTTTTCTTTGACTTCTTCATTCATCGGTTTTACAGTAGCCCCGTATTTACCAAGAAGCATGTCTTTCGTCTCTTTTGATGCTATTTTGTATCGTTCTCCCATTAAAACATTTAGAACAGACTGTGTTCCGACAATCTGGGAAGAAGGAGTGACAAGCGGCGGTTCTCCAAGATCTTTTCGTACGCGTGGAACTTCCTTTAATACATCATATAATTTATCTTCAGCACCCTGTTCGTTTAGCTGAGAAGTCAGATTAGAGAGCATGCCTCCGGGAACCTGATAGAGGAGCGTTTTAATATCTACGCCCATATTTTTCGGATTCAAAAGACCGGTTTCTAAAGCGTGATCACGAATTGGGCGGAAGTAATCAGCGATTTCCGACAAAATTTCCTGATCAAGACCGGTATCATACGGTGTTCCTTTCAATGTTTCTACCATAACTTCTGTAGCAGGCTGGCTTGTTCCCATAGCAAATGGGGAGATCGCTGTATCGATAATATCTGCACCGGCTTCGACTGCCTTTAAATAAGTCATAGATGCGACACCGGATGTATAATGGGTGTGAATTTCAATTGGCAGATCGACGGTTTCTTTTAAGGCACTGACCAGTTTGGACGCCTGATAAGGCAATAAAAGACCTGCCATATCTTTGATACAGATGGAATCCGCCCCCATATCTTCGATTCGTTTTGCGATGTCTTTCCAATAATCTAACGTATAAGCATCTCCCAAAGTATAAGATAATGCAACCTGTGCATGTGCTTTTTCTTTACCTGCGGCCGTAACGGCAGTCTGTAGATTTCGAAGGTCATTCAGACAGTCGAAAATACGGATGATATCAATTCCGTTTGCAACGGATTTTTGGACAAAGTATTCTACAACATCATCGGCATATGGACGATATCCGAGGATATTTTGCCCGCGAAAGAGCATTTGTAATTTTGTTTGTTTAAAACCTTCACGGAATTTTCGAAGTCTTTCCCACGGATCTTCCTTCAGAAAACGGAGACAGGCGTCAAAGGTTGCGCCTCCCCAGCATTCTACCGCATGGTAGCCGACCTGATCCATTTTATCGATGATCGGGAGCATTTCTTCAGTCGACATGCGAGTGGCGATCAGGGACTGCTGTGCATCGCGAAGGATCGTTTCAGTGATCTTGATTGGTTTTTCCATAGTTTTTTCCTCCTAATTTACTCCAAATACAGCCATAAACACACCGGCAACAACCGCTGTTCCGATAACACCGGATACATTCGGTCCCATTGCGTGCATGAGCAGGAAGTTGGTTGGATCTGCTTCCGCACCTACTTTCTGAGATACACGAGCCGCCATCGGAACGGCAGATACGCCGGCAGATCCGATCAGTGGATTTACTTTACCGCCGGTAATCTTACACATCAGTTTTCCAAATACGACTCCGCCTGCAGTACCAAATGCAAATGCGATGAGTCCGAGTACGACGATTTTGATCGTTGTCAGATTTAAAAAGGCCTCCGCACTTGTTGTTGCACCGACACTTGTTCCAAGCAGGATAACAACGATATACATGAGTGCATTAGAAGCAGTTTCGGTCAACTGGCGAACAACGCCGGATTCTTTGAATAGGTTTCCAAGCATGAGCATTCCTACCAAAGGAGCGGTAGAAGGAAGCAGCATGGATACGACGATAGTAACAATGATAGGGAACAGGATACGTTCCAGTTTTGATACCGGACGCAGTTGTTCCATCTTAATCTTTCGTTCCTCTTCAGTCGTTAAAAAGCGCATGATCGGAGGCTGGATGATCGGTACAAGTGACATATAAGAATATGCAGCTACGGCAATCGGCCCCATAAGCTGTGTCTGATGCAGCTTTCCGGCAAGAAAGATGGATGTTGGACCGTCAGCTCCGCCGATAATGGAAATCGCGGCTGCGGCGGCATCATCAAAGCCGAGAAGCATCGCCCCGATATAAGCTGCAAAAATACCAAACTGTGCGGCAGCTCCCAATAGAAAGCTCTGGGGGTAGGCAATCAAAGGTCCGAAATCAGTCATGGCTCCGACACCGAGAAAGATCAGTGACGGGAAGATACTCCATTCATCCAGCAGATAGAAATAATGGAGCAGCCCGCCTTCGGCCATAATATCCGGATAAATATTTACTAACAGCATACCAAAAGAAATCGGCACTAGCAAAAGCGGTTCGTAGTCTTTTTTGATCGCGAGATAAAGGAATATACAAGCAACGACAATCATCGCATAATTTCCAACAGTCAGGTTGAAAAAGGCGGTCTGATGGATCAGATTTCCTAAAACATTGATAATATAACTCATTGCAGCACCTCCCGCATCTTAGTTTAAAGTAGCGAGAACGTCACCGGCTTCTATGGAATCTCCAACAGATACATGAATACTTGCAACAATTCCGTCTTCCGGAGCAGTTACACCGATTTCCATTTTCATAGCTTCAATGATAATCACAGGTTCTCCTCTTTTTACCTTCTGGCCGACAGTAGTTGGGATGTTAAAGACTTTTCCTGCCGCCCCGGCTTTTACATCGATGCTTCCTGTGGCAGCAGGCGCCGGTTTTTGCACCGGAACAGCAGATACTGCTGAAGCAGCAGGTGTTGGGGACGCAGGAGCAGCAACTCCTGTTTTTTCTTCTACAGTAACGTCATAAGCAGTGCCATTTACTGTGATCGTATAGTGTTTCATCATAATTTATAATCCTCCTAGATTTCAATCGTTTTATTCCAGTTATTTGCATTTGAACGGCGGATAGACCGGACAACAAAGTCATCTTCTGACATTCCTGTTGAAGCTGCAATCGCTGCCGAAATAACGGCAATCAGTTCAAGATCATCTTGAGGCATGTTTTCTACAGGATCAGGAATGATAGGAGAGGAGGTGTTTTCCGGTTCTTTTTCTGGCTGCTGTATCTGTGTTTTTTTACGGTATGCTGCCTGAATTTTCGGGATAAACGCAAGCAGAGAAATCAAAAGGCTGATAAAAATCAGAACCGAAAACACGACGCCCATGCCGAGAATGGTATTTAATAAAGCATTTTTTAATATTTCTCCGAGTGATAATAATGGAAAATACATGCAATCGCCGCCTTTCTATATGCTTAGATGTTTTTTATATTTTACAGAATCTTGCTTGGAAGCGAGCATATCAAAAGCGCTGATCAAATATTTCCGGATATCGGAAGGCCGGATCATAGCATCAACGTAACCACGGGATGCAGCAGAAGCGGCACGGTTATACTGAGCATCATAGTCCGCAGCTTTCTGGCGGATGATGTCTGCAGGTTCCTCTTCATAAAGAATCTTAGCTGCATGTGTTCCGTCCAGGGATCCGATCATCGCATGTTCAAATGTATAGACAAGATCGATACCGAGCGGTTTTCCCCCCATGATCACTCCGGCAGAACCCATAGCCTGGCCGGTGATCACGGTTACTTTTGGAACCGTGGCTGATGCATATGCTGCAGTGAGGGAAGCACAGGCGGACGCTGCATTGATTTCAGACGACATGGAGCGCTCAAATCCTGATACATTAGATAAGGTAAGAACCGGAATATGAAAAGCATCACAAAAAGTAATAAAGCTAGCAGCTTTTTTTGCACCCTCTGCAGTCAGGACAGGTGCATCGTTTTTTTGATCAGTCTCCAAAGAGGTCTGATTTGCGATACATCCGATGGTTATTCCATTCAGACGGATAAATCCCGTGATCATATCCTTTGCGGTTTCTTTTTTTGTTTCAAAAAATTCGTTGTTGTCAGCAATCATGGAAAGTGCAGCAGCAGAATCGAATATAGTTTGTTCAAAACCTTCACATGAGCGGTTCAGATCGTCTGTACATGTATCCGGCATGATTGAAAAACGGTTATTAGCCGGAAGGATATCGATGAGTTTTCTAACGGCCGTATATATTTCATCAGCTGTTCCACAAACATCGATATTTTGCGTGTATTTTGATTTCCATTCTGCAGAAGCCGTGTCACAGCATTCTTTTCGATTTGCCATAATTGCATCCGGAGAATGTAAAAACAGACGTCCATTTGTTTTTTCTAAAAAGGTAAAATCAGATAAGGCCGGAATCAGAGACGTCCCGCCGCCACAATTTCCCATGATCAAACTAATCTGGGGAATAATACCGGAAGCCTGTGCCTGTTTTTGATAGATGGAGCCAAGCCCGTTTAAGGCATCCACAGATTCCTGAAGTCTTAGACCGGAACAGTCTAATATCCCGATGATCGGGGCTCCCATGTTTAGAGCCATGTCGTAAAGATGTGTGATCTTTCTGCTGTGCATTTCTCCGATCGATCCACCTAAGATGGAAGCGTTTTGGCTGTAGATGTAAATCAGTTTTTCATTGATCAGCCCATAACCGGTTAATACTCCGTCTGAAGGAGTATCTTCCTTATACAGATGAAAATCAGTTGACCGAGCGGAAATATCTGTTCCGATCTGCACAAAACTGTTTTCATCTAATAGAGATTGGATTCTTGTCAAAGCAGAATTGCCTGATGCGTGTTTCATAAGTTTCCTCCCTTTTGATTTGTGTTATATTTTCATATAATAAATAAATCGCAAAGCTTGTTTCACGTGTATTTTACTCTTTTTACGAATGCGATTCAAGATGAAAAGCACTTTATTTTATACAGATTTTCTATAATCAACGATATATTTTCTTTATTTTTTATCTGTTTTTGCCAAGAAAGAAAACTGTCTGGAAAAAAAGGAGAAAAAATTCTTCTTTTTAGACTTGACAAAGAAAAATAAAGTGATAATATAGTGGTTGAAAGGTGTTAGCACTCAAATCACACGAGTGCTAATAAATCTACAAAGGAAGGAGATAGGGATGGAATTAACAACAAGAAAGAAGAAAATATTACATGCGATCATCATGAACTATCTTGAAACGGGTGAGCCCGTAGGATCGCGAACGATTTCCAAAAGTCCCGATATTAAGCTCTCATCTGCTACGATTCGCAATGAGATGGCAGACTTGGAAGAGATGGGTCTGATTCTCCAACCTTATACATCAGCCGGAAGAATCCCCTCAGATCTGGGGTATCGTTATTATGTCGATCAGCTGATGCAGGAAAAGGAAGCTGAGGAAGATAAAAGGGAAGCATTGCTCCAGAAGGTTGACAGAATGGAAGCAATGTTAGAACAGGTTGCTTCCGTGCTGGCCTCTAATACGAATTATGCGACGATGGTTACAGCACCTCAATATAAAAATTCGCATGTAAAATTTGTTCAGTTATCCCAGGTAGATGAAGAAAGTCTTTTGGCAGTCATCGTCATTGAAAGGAATGTGGTTAAGAATCATCTGATCCGTGTTCCGGAACCTTTGATGAATGACGAGGTTCTGAAAATGAATGTTCTTTTGAACAGCTTTTTACAGGGATTGAGTTTACGGGATATTAATTTGGAATTGATCGAGACGATGAAAGTTCAGGCAGGAATTCATTCCGATATTTTAGATTGTGTTCTGCAGGGAATTATCGACGCGATCAAGGAAGCGGACGAACTTGAGGTTTATACAAGCGGAACGACGAATATTTTCAAATATCCGGAACTTGGCAATCCGGAAACCGCAACAAAGCTGCTGGATACGCTCGTCGAGAAAAAAGCATTGACAAAATTTGTAGATGAAGCTCAGGATGCCGATGAAGATCATACGGGAATCCAGGTTTATATCGGCAATGAAATGAATATGCAGAATATGGAAGATTGTAGTCTTGTAACGGCTACCTATGAATTAGATGGAGGTGGAATGGGAACGATTGGTATCATCGGTCCGAAACGCATGAATTATTCAAAGGTAGTAAAGACTTTAAAAAATCTGACCGGTGAGTTGGATGAGATATTTAAAAAGAAGTGATGAAAGAAAGGTGGACCATCTGTGGAAAAGAAAATGAATGATGAAGCAATGGAACAAGAAATTGTGGAAGAAGTGACAGAAGAAAAAAAAGCACAGACGGAAGAAGAAGTTACAGAAGATACTTCCGAACATTCAGAAGATAAACAAGATCCAAAAGATAAGAAGATTGAGGAACTCAATGATCGTTATCAGCGGTTGATGGCTGAATTCGAAAATGCCAGAAAACGCATGGCAAAAGAATCCATGCAGAAGTATGACATGGGAGCAAAAGATGTTTTAGAAAAACTGCTCCCAGTGGTAGATAACTTTGAAAGAGGACTTGCAGCCGTAAAGGATGAAGAAAAAGGCAGTCCATTCGTTCAGGGTGTGGAAGCGATTTATAAACAGCTGATGACAACCTTAGAAGGACTCGGGGTTGCTCCGATGAATGCGGAAGGCAAGGAATTTAATCCGGATCTTCACAATGCGGTAATGCATATAGAAGATGAATCTTTTGAAGAAAATGTTGTAGCAGAAGAATTACAGAAAGGCTATATGTATAAAGACAGTGTTCTTCGCCACAGCATGGTAAAAGTTGCTAACTAACCATTATTATATAGAAATAATCAAGAAAGACAGATATTTAGGAGGAATTAATCATGGGCAAAATTATTGGTATTGACTTAGGTACAACAAATAGTTGTGTAGCAGTTATGGAAGGTGGTAAACCAACTGTTATTACAAATGCAGAAGGAATGAGAACAACACCATCTGTTGTTGCTTTTACAAAAACAGGTGAACGTGCGATTGGTGAACCTGCAAAACGTCAGGCAGTAACAAATGCAGAAAAAACAATCTCTTCTATTAAGAGACATATGGGAACAAACTACAAAGTAAACATTGATGGAAAGAATTACTCTCCACAGGAAATTTCCGCTATGATCCTTCAGAA